>BDSV01000119.1 GCA_002898075.1 bacterium BMS3Abin03 | reverse complement strand
GGGAATAATTATATTGAAATTCATCTGCAGTTCTTTTAAAAATTCAAATTAAAATAAAAAAGCCCCGACAATATATCGGGGCTTAAATAATACTAATAATAATTTTTTTAATTTATATCAATCGTTCTCGGTTTAATCTTATCCTGTTTCGGTAATGTAACTACCAACTGTCCATTGTCGAACTTTGCTTCAATTTTCCCTCTGTCCACAGAATCAGAAATTTTAAATAACCTGTAGTAATTGCCTATTTCTCTTTCGTTCAATATGTAATCTCTGTTAATTTCATTAGCATAATCTATTTGTCCGAACATAATTAGTGAATCTTCGTCGATCTTCACTTTTATTCTGTCTCTTGAAACACCCGGCATATCTGCGATGAGAACAAATTCAGTATCGTTTTCGTAAATATTTACTTCGGGAGAAATATAATTCTGAGTTTCAAGTAGATCTTCAATCGATTTATTTTGCAGATCTCTAACCGGAACAATTTCTTTTTTATCCGTCATAATTTTCACCTCATTCATTAAGTTATTCATCTGTTTATAATTTCTCATTAAGGTCAGATGGAACTCGCATTATAATCATTTTCTTGTGTGTAAATGGTTTTTCATGCTCGTTTCATAAAAATAAGTATGGACTGCCCAATGGTAAAAAGAGTTTTATTGAACAGTCCAAATAATATTACTTATTCTTTATCCTTATCTTTATCATCGTCGTCCACAACCTCGTAGGAAGCATCCTGCACATCATCTTTCTTTTTTTCGGCTCCTTCTTCACTACCCTGCTCTGCTCCCGGCTGCTGCTGCCCTGCAGGACCTCCGCCCGGTGCGCCCTGTCCCGGCTGCTGTGCACCGGCTTGAGCGTAAAGCTCCTGTGCTACTTCGCCCCAGACTTTATTGAGCGAATCGGTAGCAGATTTTATCTGATCGGTATTATTCGTAGCTAATGCATCTTCTACTTTCTTAATTTCGGCTTCAATTTTTGATTTGGATGTACTTGAGATTTTATCCTTCATCTCATCCAGTTGTTTCTTAATCTGAAAGACGAGACTATCTGCCTGATTTTTAACCTCGACTTCTTCTTTTTTCTTCTTATCTTCGGCAGCATGTTCCTGTGCATCCTTTTTCATCTTTTCTATTTCTTCCTGGTTCAATCCGCTCGAGGAAGTAATTCTAATGCTTTGTTCCTTACCTGTTGCTTTATCTTTTGCGCTTACATGCATAATACCGTTTGCATCGATATCAAAAGTAACTTCGATCTGCGGAATACCTCTGGGAGCAGGCGGAATTCCATCAAGATGAAACTTACCGAGCGTTCTGTTATCTGCAGCCATCGGTCTTTCACCTTGCAGCACGTGTATTTCAACAGAGGGCTGATTATCAGCAGCGGTTGAAAAGATTTCACTCTTTTTAGTCGGGATCGTGGTGTTTGCTTCGATAAGCTTGGTCATCACACCGCCTAAAGTTTCAATTCCGAGAGAAAGAGGAGTAACATCGAGCAGCAATACATCTTTAACATCGCCGGTTAGAACACCACCCTGGATAGCTGCGCCGATAGCAACAACTTCATCCGGGTTAACGCCTTTATGCGGTTCCCTGCCGAAAAGATTTTTAACCAATTCCTGAACCATCGGTATCCTTGTAGAACCACCAACCAGAATAACCTCATCAATATCGCCTGTGGAAACACCTGCATCTTTCATTGCCTGCTCGCACGGTCCTTTTGTTCTTTGTACAAGATCGTCAATCAACTGTTCAAATTTTGATCTGCTTATATTAAGATTAAGATGTTTCGGACCTTCCTGCGTAGCAGTAATAAACGGCAGGTTTACATCGGTAGTATTTGTTGAAGAAAGTTCTATCTTAGCTTTCTCAGCGGCTTCTTTCAATCTCTGCAATGCCATCGGGTCTTTGCGCAAATCTATGCCGTCTGATTTTAAGAATTCATCGGCAAGATAGTCAATCAGCCTTTGGTCGAAGTCATCGCCGCCGAGGTGTGTGTCACCGTTAGTGGATTTAACTTCAAATACACCGTCGCCTAATTGAAGAATAGATATATCAAATGTACCACCACCTAAATCATAAATAGCAACAGCGTGATCTTTGGATTTTTTATCAAGCCCGTAAGCCAGAGCGGCTGCAGTAGGTTCGTTGATTATTCTTCTTACCTTAAGCCCCGCAATCTCACCCGCATCTTTAGTTGCCTGTCTCTGCGAATCGTTAAAATATGCAGGAACAGTAATAACAGCTTCGGTTACTTCGTGACCCAGGTATTCTTCAGCGGTTTTTTTCATCTTCTGAAGAATCATTGCACTAATTTCAGGCGGCGAGTAAACACGGTCATCAATTTTTACCCGCGCTGTTTTATTATCACCTTCGACAACCTCATAAGGTACTTCATTAATTTCAGATTTTACTTCATCTATCTTTCTGCCCATAAATCTTTTTATAGAAAAGATTGTGTGTTTCGGATTTGTAATTGCCTGGCGCTTTGCCGGCTGCCCGATTAAACGCTCGCCGTTTTTCGTGAACGCTACAACCGAAGGAGTTGTTCTACCCCCTTCAGAATTAGGGATAATAACCGGTTCGTTGCCTTCCATTACCGCAACACATGAGTTTGTCGTTCCTAAATCAATTCCAATTATTTTACTCATAGTATATTCTCCTTAAAAATTTTTGCAGATAATTCTGCTGATTAAAAACTTATTTTACTTTTATAATTCTTTCTTTCGGTTCTCCGGGTTTAGCTTTATCTATCTGAACTTTAAGTAACCCGTTTTCGAATTTTGCTTTAACGCTCCCCGTGTCTATCTCATCAGACAACCTGAATTTCCTTTCAAACTGTCCGAAGAATCTCTCACTATATAAACAGTTTTTATCGTTATCTTTGTCCAATTCATTTTTCATTTCACCGCTTAACGTTAGTACACCGTCTTCCAAAACTAATTTTATCTCATCCTTGCTCATTCCGGGCAATTCTGCCGTAAGATAGACTGCTTTTTCGTCTTCAAAAAAATCTACTTTCGGAAAGTCAGATCCATTTAATTCAACGTCGTTTGTAATTCCGTTAAAAACCCGATCTATAACATTTTCGAAATCGAAATTTCTTAACTGGGGTTTAATTCTTACTAATGTCATCGTTTTGCTCCTTTCAAATATAATTTCTCAATAATTTATAAAATTTTAATCAAGAGATGTGCCATGTATTAATCATTCCTGTAACTTATTATTTTATAATAAGTTATGTACGATTTCTAAAGGATAACAATAATGCCGCATCTGGCAGAGACGCTGTCACATTGACGGGATACATTGTTGTTTGTCAATTAAGCTGACAGTTTGTTGAGATTTACGTATTTTTGTAAATCAATATGGAAAAACAATTTTTCGACCTTGAATACTTTGACTTAAAGTTAGATACCGACCACATCGGGCGGCATTTTGTGTATGCTTCAGAGGTAACCTCGACTAACAATTTTCTTCTGGACGAAAGGAAAAAGTACAGCCAGAACGGAACGGTACTGCTCGCAGAATTCCAGTCGGAGGGAAAAGGAAGAAAGCAAAGGCAATGGCATAGCCAGCCGAATGCGAACTTAACCTTTTCTATTCTTCTAACTGATCCTGCTCTTCTTTCAGCTAATCCGAATATTATTAATCTCGCAACTTCGCTGGCGGTTGCCGTCTCAATTGAAAATCTTTACCAACTGCGCACGGAATTAAAATGGCCTAATGATGTCTTGATCGATTCTAAAAAAGTTGCAGGAATATTACTCGAATCGGTTTCGAGGGGAAAAAGAATTGAAAGGTTGGTGATCGGGATAGGTATAAATGTTAACCAAACCGCATTCCAGAGCAAATTTAATATTGAACCTACTTCAATTAGAAATGAAACCGGACAAAAGGTTGACCGCGAAAGATTATTAGCAGAATTTCTTAACTGTTTCGAGGAACAGCTTAGTTACGTAAAACGTTCACCCTCAAATATTTTAAAGAGCTGGAAATTGAAGTGCAGGATGATCGGCGAACGGATAACGATAACCGATGATGATTTTGTAAAACATGGAATCTTCGATGACATCGATAATAATGGATTTCTGCTGCTGAAAACAGATGGTAAAGATGAAGTGATGAAATTCGGTGATGTGAGTTTGAGGTAATGCTTTTAGCAATCGACATCGGAAATTCAAATATAAAATGCGGGATTTTTACCAATGGCAAATTAGTGAACCGTTCTGCTTATAAAAATTTTTCTTCATTCGTTTCTTTTCTAAAAAAAAATAAACAATGTGAATATGCTATTTGTTCCGTAGCCCCGCCGAGATTGAGGAAAGTAAAAAAAGTGCTGAGATCAATTTCTTCCTTCGAGCCGTTTATAATTACTAAAGATGTAAAGTTTAATTTAAAAATAGAATATAAATCGACCGGAACCTTGGGGATGGATAGAATTTGCTCGGCAGAGGGGGCATTTAACCTGCAAAAGGAAAAAGTATTTAATGCAAATCGATGTATAATTACAATAGATTTCGGAACTGCAACAACCATAAATTTAATCGAATATCCAAATGTGTTTGCCGGTGGAGTTATCGCTCCCGGTATTAAAACTATGTTTAAAAGTTTACATTCCAATACGGCACAATTGCCCGAAGTTAATCTCGATGATTACAAATTTTTAATTGGAGACGATACCGTCTCATCTATTGCAAGCGGTGTGGTTAACTCAACAGTTGGAATGATTGAAAGAACGATAGAGCAATTATATAAAAATGAAAAGTGTAATGAGGTGATTATTTATTTAACCGGTGGTCTGGCAGAAAAAATTCAGCCGTTTCTCTCTGGAAATATTTTCTTGGATAATAGTCTGGTTTTAAAAGGAATCGACGCGGTATATGAACTTAACAGGGATTAATTACTATTGCACTTTTATCAACTCGTTGTCTATCAATCTTGTCTTACCAATTTTACAAGCGATTAAAATATAATAATTATTTCCCGGCTCGAGTTCATCTATAAACTCGAAAGTATCGGCTTCCACAATCTGTACATAGTCAAGTTGTGCTGATCCAACTTTATTTATACGTTGGCTCATTTCGGATAAAATAGCATGGACACGTTTTTCACCTTGCATTATTTTTTGCATCCCCGCCTGTAGCGAATTATGAAGAACAAGTGCATCGTTCCTTTCTTTATCTAAAAGATATACATTCCTGGAACTCATCGCTAACCCGTCAGCTTCACGAATGATGGGACAGACGATAATTTCCACAGGTATTTTAAGATCACAAACCATTTGCCTGATTACCGCTGCTTGCTGAGCATCCTTCTGCCCGAAAAATGCATAATCCGGCATAACAGAATTGAATAAAATATTCACAACGGTAGTTACACCCCTGAAATGTGAAGGTCTGAATTTCCCTTCGAGTTTTTTTGTTATATGTTCGACCGAAACGTACGTTTGAAAATTATCGGGATAAATTTCACCGGAAGAAGGAAGGAAAAGATAATCGACACCTTCGTTAATTAACAAGTTAGAGTCACGTTCGACATCGCGCGGGTATTTGTCCAGGTCTTCGCCCGCTGCAAATTGAGTTGGATTAATAAAAATGGAAACTACCGTAATATCACAAATCTCTTTAGATTTTCTTACAAGGGAAAGATGCCCTGCGTGCAAAAAGCCCATTGTCGGAACAAAACCGATTCTCTTCCCTTTTTCTTTTAGACTCCGGGATATTTTTTGCAGTTCAGCGGTTTTATATATTTTTTCGATACGAACCTCAGATCATTAAATCTAATACTCTGCTAATTGTATCCTTCAATTCTTTTCTTGATACAACAATATCGGCAAAACCTTTCTCCAGCAGGAATTCGGAGCGTTGAAATCCCCTAGGCAAATCTTTACCGATTGTTTGCTTAATAACACGCGGACCGGCAAACCCAATCAATGCCTTAGGTTCGGCAATATTCACATCACCAAGCATCGCATAGCTTGCAGTAGTTCCGCCGGTAGTCGGATCCGTTAAAACCGATATGTACGGTATTTTTGCTTCTGCCAGCCTAGCCAGCCGTGAACTCGTTTTAGCCATTTGCATAAGAGAGAAAGCACCTTCCATCATTCTTGCACCGCCGCTTTCAGATACAATAACCAAAGGGATTTTACTTTTGTAAGCTTTATCTATTATCCTCGCAACCTTTTCTCCAACTACCGAGCCCATGCTTCCGCCGATGAATTTAAAATCCATGCATCCGAAAGCAATTTGTCTTCCGTTTAACTTTCCGGTACCTACACGTACGGCATCATTCAAGCCGAGCTTTTTAATCGTAGTTGATATCCGGTCGGTATATTTTTTTGTATCTTCAAATTCTAACGGATCGGCAGATCTCATTTTTTTATACACCTCTTTAAAGCTTCCGTCATCCAGAAGAACCCTTATGTATTCATTACTGCCAATCCGAAAATGATATTCGCATTTAAGGCAGGTCCATAGATTAGCTTCAAGTTGTTTTTTATGAATGATCTCACCACAGCCGGGGCATTTTTCCCAAAGCCCGTCGGGTAAATCTTTCTTTTGCGAATTAGGAGATATTTTTTCTTTTGATCTTTTAAACCAGGGCATTCTAATTCCTTCTATTGAACATCAGCATAAACAGTTAATACCGTAACAGGATTATTGGGGTCGTTAGATTTAATAGAAACGGTTCTGCTAAGCTTACCATGCCGCTTCGATGTATCGAGTTCAACTTTAAGAGTTCCCTGCTGACCCGGTTCTAAAGTATTGTCGCTAACTAAAGCAGCGGTACAGCCGCAGGAAGTTTTTATATCACCTATTTTTAAAGTTGAAGTACCTGTATTTTGAAACCGGAAGGTGTATTCAACTACTTTTCCTTCTTTTACTTTACCGAAATCATGCTGGGTTTCGCTAAAATGAAAAACAGGATAAGAAGCATTTTCATTTTCCGGCATTTTAACACTTCCTTTCAATGTTAAAATAACCTGCGGATTATTAGGGTCGTTGCTTTCAACTCTTATTAATTTTTTCTGTTTGCCGAATCTGCCCTTCGAGTCAAATGTAACAACAAGGTTTGTCGATTCACCCGGCGCTAATTCATCTTTGTCCGGTTTGGCAACTGTACAACCGCAGGATGCATTCACCTTTGTAATTTTAAGAAGATCACCGCCGCTGTTTGTAATAATATAAACGTGTGTTACCTTTTCACCTTGATTAACCTGACCAAAATCATACTCCGATTGCTGAACAACAATTTTTGGACCGATCAATTGTGCAAAGTTTACCGCAGAAAATACAATAAAAATAAAGAGCAGTTTTTTCATTTTTTCTTCCTCTCCTTTATGAGAAATTCTTTAATATAAATTGGTTCGATATAATTATAATCCAAATTAAATTTATCTTTACCGAATTTAATTGCCCACTTAGCAATAAACTCTGCCGATGGCGAGTCTATATTAATTACAGATTGTTTGCCGTTACTATTTAAAAGTACAACAGCATTACCGAACACACGGCAGCCATCAGCTTTTAAAACAAATTCTTCATTATTCAGAATCGTTAAATCATTTACAAATATATAACTATTAGAACTAATTTGAAACTTAGCGTAATAAACTTCATCGCGGTTAACTCTATTTGCAATTACAAATTCCGAGTTTTCATTTAAATAATAAGTCAATTGGTAAGCCATTGCTTCAAATGTAGGAATTACCGCAACCGGTACACCTGCTCCGTAAGCTATTCCCTTTGCCGCTGCCATTCCTATTCTGAGTCCGGTAAAAGAACCAGGTCCGCCGGAAACTGCTATGGCGGAGATTTCATTACTTTTTAACCCTGCCGTTTCAAATAAAAAATTAATTATTTCGAAAAGTTTTTCGGAGTGAGCATGTTTTAGATTAATATTAGCAGAGAAAAATTTTAAATCCGAATAATATAATGCTGCACTACACAATGTTTCGGAAGTTTCTATTGCAAGCATCGGTTTACTCTCATTCATATTTGGCAAATTCAAATTTCCTTTTCCTTTCACCTAAAATAGAAATATTTATTTCAATTCTTCTATCAGGTAATGCCTCAAAAAGCAGATTGCCCCATTCGACAAACATAACAGCATCATCGTCATTTAAATAATCATTCCATCCAATATCATAAAGCTCTTGAATTTTATTCAGTCTAAAAAAATCGAAGTGATAAGCTTTAATTGTTCCGTTATATTCATTTACAATTGCAAATGAAGGGCTGTTAACGTTTCTTATCTTAAAATTCTCCAATACTTTTTTAATAAAAAAAGTTTTCCCGGACCCGAGATCACCGTTCAATACAACCATACGTCCGGTTTGAACATAATGAGAGAAATCATGGGCAATAAGCGCTGTTTCATCTTCACTATTCGATAGTGTCGAAGACGGAATGTTCATCACTTATTTCGGTTCCATAGTTATTACCGGTAATATCATTTCTTCAAGCGAAATGCCGCCGTGCTGAAAAGTATCTTTGTAATGAGAAAGATACTTGTGGTAATCAGTCGGGTAAACAAAGTAATAATCTTCTTTCGCGATTATATAATTTATAGTTACACCTCTCTTAGGCAGCCTGTATTCAAGCGGGTCTTTTATATAAACTGCATGCTTATTATCTACCTTGAGATTTCTTCCGTATTTAAATCTTAAATTGGTCGAAGCTTCCTTATCGCCGAGCACCTTTGCACCGCGCATAGATCTAATACTCCCATGATCGGTTGTAATTACAACTTTTACATTATCCATTTTTGCAAGCGCTCTAAAAGTACCGAGCAGAGAAGAATGACTAAACCAGCTATCGGTAAGCGACCTGTATGCCGGTTCATCGGGTGCAATTTCTTTAAGCAGGTCGGAATCGGAACGACCATGAGCAATCATATCTAGAAAGTTTACAACAACCGCAGTAAACTGAACATTTTTGTATGAAAGAATATTTTGTTCGAAATTCCTCCCCACTTCAGGGTCGATGATCTTTATATATTTGAGATCGGATTTGAGCTTAATTCTCTTTCTATCCAGCAGCAATTGAAGCAGTTCACGTTCGTACTTGTTCATGCTTCTTTCGTCGTCAACTTTTCCGTGCCATAACTCAGGATAATATTTTTCAATTTCCGACGGAAACAATCCTGCAAACAATGAATTTCGTGCGTAGGGAGTTGCAGTAGGAAGAATCGCATAATAATAATCCTTCTCAATTTTAAATAGATCCAAAAGATGCCTCTCCATCACAAGCCACTGATCGAGCCGCAAACAATCGAGGATAAAATAGAAGACTTTATTTCTTTCATCATCAAGCAGGTTCAACACATACTTTTCGGTTATCTCGGTTGTAAGAGTGGGAGTATCGATATCGCCCAAAGAAGTAAGCCACTGTTTATAATTACGTTCGACAAATTTCGAAAACTCCTTGTTAGCTTCCCTCCACTGTTCACTTAAAGTTTGATGTAAACCTATTTCGGAATGTTTGTCAAGTTCAATATCCCAGTTAACCAATTTACGGTAAAGTTCTATCCAATCAGCAAAATCGAGGTTGCTTGAAAGCTGCTGAGAAATTTGATTGAAGTCCTGCAAATAATCTTTAGCGGTATATTCGCCTGTTATTTTTTTAGAGTCTAATATTTTCTTGCATACAAGAAGAACCTGGCTGGGGTTAACGGGTTTGGTTAAATAATCTGTTATTTTTCCCCCGATAGCTTCATCCATTAAAGCTTCTTCCTCGCTTTTAGTAACCATAACAACCGGAATATTCTGATCGATAGATTTGATCTTGCTTAAAGTTTCCAATCCGCCCATTCCAGCCATCATCTCATCCAGGAAAATAAGATCATAGCTATTCTCCTGAACCATATTAATAGCATCTTCGCCGTTGGTTGCAGTATTTACATTATATCCTTTTTCCGATAAGAAAATTATATGAGACCGCAGAAGCTCGATCTCATCATCGACCCATAATATATTTTTCTCTCCCATAATAGCTCGTTTATATGTATAAATAAAAAGTAAATTATAAAGATAAATTTTCCAGACACTAACTAATAAAAAACATTACTGAATTACAATGTTAACATCCAGTCCCGCTTCATTGGTGGTGGTTGGTGGAATTCTTGCAGCGCCTTTGGGTTCAACGGTGGAACGCTTGAAAAATATCGAAAGCGTTACTTTCGAGCTTATAGTATAGCGAATTCTAGGTTCAATTGTAGTTCTTGTAGTACCGTCCTGTGGAATTCCGTTCTCAGTAAAATTATTCATTTCAAATCTTACGGAAGAATTTTGTGTTAAAGTATAAGAGAAAGTAAACTCGATATCATTTTTCAAAGCTATTCCGAACAACGGAAGATCGAAACCTGACTTGGAGTAACTTGCGGTCAACCCGATATCTTTCGAGAACGTTTCGGTTATATTTGTTGTAGATAACCCCAAGCTATAGCTTGAACGTGTAGAATATTTAATACTTCCGCTTAAATTGCCGCCCCATAATTCACCGAAGGTAATGTTCAAACCCATTAAAGGAGTAAAACCAAAATCGATTTTTTGTGTTTGAATTTCTTCTTTACCATTGCGTGTCAGCTTCCAACCCTCGGTGTATGTGGATGAATACGAGTGTTCAAGCGAAATTCTTTTAGCAATAGATTTGAAGAATATAATTTTTTCCAAACCGTCCCATGTTAATCTCCAGTTAGCCCGTGGAATATACTTTGTTATTTCAGTAAAGAAACTTACATTGTTAAACCACCTGAATGACTCAAATCCTTCGATAAAGGCGTTAGACAAACTTTGCCTCGGGTTAGGTGAATTAGGATTATAAATATCATGGACTTTTTTAATACCGCTGTCAAAGAAGGGCAAAATTCCAAGTTCGGGCATCGATAAAAACGACCTTGTAAGATTTCCGCTTGCGGTAATATTTGAAATATAAATATTCCCGTCCATATCGGTTGAAAGGGTAGTATTTTTATTCATTCCCCATCCTACTTTCCAGTTCACATCAATTTTAGCACCTTCCCATAAAGGGCGCGATGTTTTGAATTCAAGATTGTTCTTCTCCGAAAATGCATCACCTAAATTTGTATTTTCTGAAAATGCTCTCGGACCCACATCCTGGCTTAGCCCGAGCATAAAAAGCCGGGACGGTCCGTTTGCCGCATCATAATTAAAGCCCCAAAAGTTGGTAAAGCCGGTACCTGTGCTTTTTAAACCCGACTTGGAAAGTGTATTGCTATTACTGTAATTAAACGTAAAATTTTCCCAGTCGAAGAAAACGGCTTTAACTGTCATTGATAAAAAGTGCAGCATTCTGGTAAGAGGCGGTGGTTTTTTAATTGTAGAAACGATCACCGAATCCAGATTCGTTCCCGTGCTGTCGGTGCCTATTTTATTTTTATTACCAAATTTTTGCCCGATCTTGTTTCTGTTCCGTGTCTGTTTTTTATTTTTATCTTTGTCTGAGCCGAACAGCGGCTCGGTTAATGATTTCCACCTTAAAATTAATCCTACAGATGATTTACCCGAGTATCCGGCGGTTCTGCCAATTACCTCCTGCCTCAGGTCATAATTCCAACTGTACCTAACAGAATAGCTACCTGATAAAGTAAAGTACCTGTTAATATTCCAGAGAGAAGGCAGCTTTGGCTGCGCCCTAATATCGAGATTCTGCTGGTACCTGTAATCTTTACCAAACATCTGTCCTTTAAATATATCATTCCATATATCCGATTCGTTTCTTTCATGATCATTTTCGTCAACAAGTAAATAAGCAAGCGATGAATTAATCGTAACATTGTACGAAGAAGTTAAATTTAGAAAACCACCCTCGGTAATCTTCCAGCTAAGATTAAATCCACGCACTGATGTAAAATCGCGGGAGACAGCCTCGTTAGGCATTGTGTACCCTGTCGGTCGTGTCGTACTGCTGTTTCTGTTTCTCCTCGCAGAAAAGTTTGCCGAGAAATTTTGCGGTGTAAAAAATATTTTAGTATCGCGATAATCTTTGAACAATCCAATTACCCAGCCAATTACGGGAATGTCAACCGGTTTAATATAAAGATCGGGGCTGAATGAAACGCCGTATGTTAAGCTTGCATTCCAGACCCAATTATTCCTCTGAAGTATAGTCGGGCTGCGGCTAAAAGTATTGTTGTAGTTAAATCCTAATGTTATAGCATTAAATGAATCACGAATGTACCAAAGATCGGTAGGTATGATTAGTTTGATGTTGGATGCGGAAATAGTATTTGAAACATTTAATATTTGAGTTTCCGCTCGCAGCTCGTCTGCTGTTTGCATTTTAGTATTACCGGTTGTATCGGCAGGAGTTTCTTCAATTCGCTTAACTGCTTCATCCACTCTAACGTCTGTACCCGGTATATAAAGCGGTTTACCGAGCGATTCGGTATGTGAGTAACTTAAGCGCAAATTACTTTTGGGCATTTTAAAGGGAAGCAGTTTTAAAACATTTAGATCGGTAGATATTGCCCAGTTAAAACTTTCAACTCTCGAACCGAATCTATCCACAAGCTTATGAAAATACGGATTCTTTTGGCTCATATTGAAGTTAACGGTCATCAAATCGGCAAATTTCATGGAAGTTGAAAGATTATAAGCCCAGCCGGGAGAATCATCTGCCCCGATAACCCTCAGCTCATTCACCCAAACTTCACCCGAAATCGGTACGCCGGGAGTAAGTGCATCTCTTTTGTTTAAAATTC
>BDSV01000118.1 GCA_002898075.1 bacterium BMS3Abin03 | reverse complement strand
CTGGTAATGATAGAAAGTTTAAGCTAAATGTTGTAAAAACAGAAAATGAGATAAAGCTTATTAAGGAAAAATATCAAAACAATCCCTTTGATCACTGGAAGGATCATTTAGGTAATAACGCAATGCTGGTCGCTTCAATTCCTTTTATTAGAGAGCTGGGGAAGTATTGTGGTATAAATGATGCAAAAAAATTAACATCATTATTGCATATAAAATCTGATACAAATTCCTTAACCATTCAAGATTTAGAACGAATATTTAAGGCCGTATTAAAAGATAAGGATACATTAGAATTAGACAATTCCACAGATAATATGCTTGTTTTGATTTTTAAATTAGCTGACGAAATCTTACAAAGTACAGATGAAATCATTGAATTAGAAAATAAAATAGTGCTTTCAATTGCGATAAGACTAAAAGCTGAAAGTTTTATAATTCAAGAAATAAATGATCAAAATTTTGTAGATCAAATTACAAAAAATCAGACGGTGAAATTAATAAAAAAGTATGGAGAGTTATTCTCTTCTGAAACAAAAAATATTGAATTATTAGAACAAGTAAATTTAATGACACCTGAAAATATTCATATTAATTCTTTCATGTATGAACCGATTTTAGATATGGGTGCTATTGAATTGAGAGGATTATATAAAGAGGCAAAAGATAAGTTTATTATTGAGTGATAAATAAGAGAGCAACGCTTACGCGTATAAAAATTATCAATTATTAGTAAAATTTTAATAAAAATATTATGAACAAAATCACATGTCCGAAATGCAAGGAAGACTTTAAAATCGATGATGCGGGCTTTGCTGACATCCTAAAGCAAGTTAGAGATGAGGAATTTAACAAAGACCTAAAAGAACGGGAGCGAATATTCATTGAGGATAAAGAAAACGCTGTTAAGCTCGCCGAAGCTAATATTACAAATACCCTGCAAAAAGACCTTTCAAAAAAGGACAAGGAATTGTCCGAGCTGAAAGCTGAAAAAGAACTTGAATTTGTTGAGCTTTTGGCAAATAAGGACTCTGAAATAGCTACTATGAAATCAAAAATGGACAGTGCGGAGACTGATAAAAAACTCGCCGTAACTGAAGCGGTTAATTCTGTTGAAAAAGAACGAGACGATTTCAAGAACAAGTTTCAAAGCAAGAAACATGAAATGGAGCTTCGTGAAGTTTCTTTGAAGGAAAAGTATGAAAATGAATTGAAATCAAAAGACGAAATGATCGAACGATATAAGGATTTAAAGTTAAAACTCAGCACCAAAATGATTGGCGAAACTTTAGAACAGTATTGTGAAGTTGAATTTAACAAGCTTCGACCTACTGCTTTTCCAAATGCGTACTTTGAAAAAGATAATGATTCCAAAACTGGTAGTAAGGGCGATTATATTTATCGCGAAACCGATGAGGCTAATAATGAAATCATTTCTATAATGTTCGAAATGAAAAATGAAGGTGATGAGACTGCTACAAAGAAAAAAAATGAAGATTTTTTACGCGAGCTTGATAAAGATCGTACAGAAAAGAAATGTGAATATGCTGTTCTTGTTTCACTCTTAGAAACCGAAAATGAGTTCTATAACACTGGCATCGTCGACGTCTCTTATAAATACCCCAAGATGTATGTGATTCGCCCGCAATTTTTCATTCCTATGATAACCCTGCTACGTAATGCAGCAATGAACTCACTTAAATATAAAGCCGAGCTTGCTTTGGTAAGGAATCAAAATATTGATATTACAAACTTTGAAGATAATATAAATAAATTTAAAGAAGGATTTGCAAAAAATTACGATTTAGCTAGTCGCAAATTCAAAACCGCCATCGACGGAATAGACAAAACTATAAATAATCTTCAAAAGACCAAAGAGGATCTCCTATCGTCCGAAAACAACCTCCGTCTTGCTAATAATAAAGCAGAAGATCTGACAATCAAAAAATTAACACGTGGGAATCCTACAATGACAGCTAAATTTGGGGAACTTACGGATGTCAATAAAACAATCGAAAAATAATATGGAAATAGAAATTATAGAAAATTCAATGCGTTGCCAATTTGTTTTCGGTTATCAAATTTCAAAAATTAACTATGGAGAATATTAACCTTGTTAAATTACTAGCTCCCTTATTCGAAAAAGCCAAGAAGGTTGATGAATTTGAATTTTGTTGCACAATCTTAAGGGTTAGGGGTTGCGAAGGCCCCGGCTGGGATCCTTTAGTGGAAAGTAGCCAATTCATAAATCAAATAGGATTATTATTAAATGCACCGCTAGAATCAGACTTAAAGAAGCGATTGCTTTTATCTTTGTATTGCCATGCAACAGAGATAGATGATGTATATGGTATTATTGCAAATCTTTTACGAATTACAAAGGGAGAGCGCCATAGCATGGATTACTTTCGATATGTAAAAGATGACAGTAGGAGAGAAATAAAGTATCCAAATCAAAAAATAAATGAAATAAAAAAACTAGCGACAGGCACTGGTTTTGAAAAAATAGCAGAAGTTATGAATTATTTTCTTGTGAAAAATGTTAGAAATGCATTTTATCATTCAGATTATAATTTGTACAAAGAAGACTTTAATATTCGTCATGGAGAAGGAGTTTTGATTGATGGAATAATAACCCCAGCCGTTCCGTTCGAATGGCTTATCCCTAGAGCGAATATGGGAATAAACTTTGCGGTTGAAACAATTCAACTAACACAAAAATATAGACGATCCTATAAAAAGGAAAAGATTGTTCCGGCAAGAATACAAGCAGATGGTGGAATTGAAGATTTAATACTTAGAGTTAAGTCGGGTTATGGCTTAATAGGGTTCGGTTCGCTCACAGCAGAAGAAAAAGAAAAATATAAATCAAAAACTAACACTGCTTCATTAAAGCCTTAATCCTATCTATTTCCATTTCTGCTAACTCCCGATTTTCCAAAATCCAAGCGTATGTTAAGCTAAGCTGGTTACCAGAATTATCCTCAACTCCCAACAAATACAACTTATATCTTCACCCAGATTTCAGTAAAATAGCCC
This sequence comes from bacterium BMS3Abin03, assembly GCA_002898075.1. Lineage (GTDB taxonomy): Bacteria > Bacteroidota > Ignavibacteria > Ignavibacteriales > Ignavibacteriaceae > BMS3ABIN03. The sequence continues at coordinate 1,526 of BDSV01000118.1, read as the reverse complement.
CTATTTACCAAGAATTGGGAAGGTTTGGCGTAAATAGTATTTAGCGGTAGTTATCTTTAGAAAGTATTAGGCATAAAAAAACCACTCATCTTATGACGGCCGTCATAAGATGAGTGGTTTTTCCCAAAGGCGGACGAGAATCCCTGTTTAAATCCTTGAATTAAAATGAGGATTTTGATAATATAGGGGCATTTTACTGTATTATTTTCTTTTTATGTGAAAATAATTTATATAAACACCATACATTAAGTAAAATTGTTTGATTTTAAATGAACTATATGAAAACAGAAAAAGAACAATTAGAAGAATTTGTAATAAATAATTTTATTAATAATTATCAGATAGAACTTAGGATACTTAAACATTCAGATAAACCAGATTTCACTTTATTCGACAAAATAAATAATAAAAAAATTGGAGCAGAAGTGACACACTTGTATTATGATGGCAACGAAGCAAAAATACTACTTGGCAGATCTGACAATAAAAATAGTCACGGGATTATGAATTTCTCTAATTTAATAAATAAACTTAATGAATTAATAAATCAAAAATGTGATAAAATAAAGGAATTTAAACATCATGATAAATTTATTTTAATTATTAGAGTGGCCTCTCCTATTTTTGATAAATTTGATTTTGATAGATATGAAAAAGATATTATTTACCCTGAAAATAAATATAGTGAAATCTGGATCATCCTTGATGATAACAGTAAAAAACAAAGATGGACTGAATTGAAACAAGTAAAATAGAAAAAGTAGCTAGTTTTAATAAACAAAATTAATTTTACTAATATGAAAAAGTGTCCATATTGTGCTGGAAAAATTCAAGAAGAGGCAATAAAATGTAAATACTGTGGTGAATTCTTAAATATTGATCAGAATTTATCAAGCCAACAAGTCGATTCTAGAATTAAAAATAATGCAAGGATTAATTATATTATTACCAAAATCTTAATTTATTTTGTTTTTATTATTGGCATCATTACAGCTTTTTCACCATCAAGAGGCCTTTTTTTTCAAATTATAATGATAATTACTGGATTATGGGCGCTAGCAACAGGAAAGTTGTGGTTCTTAGATAATAAATACATGATAAAAAAATCAATAGCTAAAATCATTGGAACATTGCTTGTTTCTTATATTCCTTTGTCATTTTTGTCCGGATTCATTGTTATATATTTCGTTGGATATAATGCGAAAGCAAAAAATTATAGTTCAACAATTGAACTCATAATTACTTTTACATTAGCCCTAGCAGCTTATATTATTTACATTAAAAGCAAAAAGCTAAAAAAGAAATAAACTGATCTGTACCCCGAAAAGTGGACACGAAAGTGTCTGCTTTTTGTATTTAAAAAGCAGATGAAGTAAAATATTATCATTAAGCAAACAAAGTTATGAGTACAAGAAGATTTTCAAACGAACAAATCAAGGTATTGCTCAAAAATCCAAACGCAGAGGGTTGCAGTGAGAAATCAATTAAATACTCCAAGAGTTTCAAGGTTGCGGCGGTAAGGGAGT
>BDSV01000117.1 GCA_002898075.1 bacterium BMS3Abin03 | reverse complement strand
CTGGTGTTTCAGGGGGAAGTTGTGACGAATATAAATCTTCCATCGTATAACCAAGCCCAAGTCTCTCAACCGGGTCTAATCTTATCGGTTCTTCGAGAGGAGTAATTGAGAAACTGAATGTTAACGGTTCAACAGCAGTACCTGTAATCGTTTGAATACCGGGATTCAATATAACTGTTACGGTTTCTCCTGCTGCAAAAGGGTTCGCAGGATTAAAAACAATTGTCCTCTCATCATCCGAAAGGATGAGATCCCCCGAATGTTTTCCGCTGATTGACCCGGTTACCTTTATTAAGTTTTGCTTTGTTAAACTGCTTTCATTAATAAATTCAGGCAAGCTGAATATTATATTTGTCTCTCTCGATAAAAGTTTTGAATCCGGTTTGGGAGAAACATATTTGAAAGTAGTAGATTCCTGTGCGAAAGAATTGATTGAAAAAATAAATGTTACAAGCAGTAAAAATTTTAGGTATCTCACTTACCCACCTCTTTGAGTTTAAAGAAATTTATCATCTAAAAATAAAAAATAGATGATTAAGTTAACAATATTTAATTCCATGGTATTTATTCATGAAATTCAGCATTTAATCTATTTATTCCAAAAGAAAAATTAAAGTTATTTATTAATTTTATTATGAGTTACTACAGTTTTGTATAGTATTAAATACAATTCTGCAATATTTAAAAAAAAATTGTATATTTATGATCCGAATCTAAAAAAGTTAATCAGGTTGAAATCAAGTCGGCTTTTGAATAATAACAAAGTAAAATTTTGTTAAACATACCTTTTTAGTTCAGGTTTCATTTATTTAAAAAATTATTTACTATTTGATAGTGCTGATTAATAAGCATAGCAAATTAGAAAAATTATCAGTTTAAACTAACAATCAGAAAAGATGAATTTTTTACAATTTCAGTTCACATAATCAGGTAATAATTACCTTTAAGTGCACAGTGTAAAAAATATTATCACTTATATTCCGGTATTTGAAATATAATATGACATTAATGGTGGCATTAAAGTTGAAAAACCTTCCAACAAATGTAAAATAATTAAATGGAGACTAATCTACTATGGGAATTACTGAATTCTTCGTTATCGGCTTCATAGCCCTATTAGGTTTCCTAGCATATAACAATTCCAGAAAAGTATCGAGGGAATTGAAAAAATTAGGCGCAGGAAAATAATTTCAATATTATTGAAAGCATAAAAAGACTGATCTATTACAGATTAGTCTTTTTTTTATCTCTTTCGATTATTTCCCGGGAATCATCTCTTCCAATAATTACCAAGTCGGCAATATCCAGAAAAAGACCTGTCTCAATAACTCCCGGAAGAAGATTCAATTGTTTGTTCAGTTCGTACGGATTCTCAATTTCTTTTAGATGTAAGTCTATAATAAAATGCCCGCCGTCTGTTATAAAATATGAATCGTTCACCATCCGAAAGTTTGGGCTGTATCCGAGACATTGAAATTTATAAAAGACTTTTTCTGCACCGAAGGGAACAACTTCTACCGGTAGCGGAAAACTACCAAGCTTCTTTACAAACTTAGCCGAGTCAGTAATCCAAATATTTTTACGTGATGCCGCAGCTACGATTTTTTCGTAAAGCAATGCGCCTCCGCCGCCTTTTATCCCGTTCAAATCTTTATCGAACTCGTCTGCCCCGTCAATTGTTAAATCAATTTCTTTTACCTGATCGATATCCACGACATTTATCCCGAGAGATTTCGCAAAATCTTCACTAACTTTTGATGTAGTTACCGCCGTTACATTCAGTCCTTTATTTACTTTCTCTGCCAATGACTCAATCATATACTTAACTGTCGAGCCGGTACCTATCCCTATTATCATTCCGTTTTCGATGTATTCAACCGACTTTTCTGCTGCGATTTTCTTTTCGACATCTTTGCTCAAAACCCGTCTCCTTCTTTAAATGCTTTTAATAGATTCATAATTATATTTGTTGCGGAGATATTTTATTACTGCTAAATCTCGTTGTTCTACAAATACAAATATCGTAATTAAAAAGACAAATAAACAAAGTAGGGAGTATATCATGCATCACTTTGACCCAAGTAAAGAAATACAGGACTATTCGGTATTTGGCGAATACGGCGGAGTAAATCCTTCGATAACCGATTCATCCACGTACACATTTTTAAGCCCGGAAAAAATGAAAGAACTGTTCGATCATGAAATTGAAGGATGTTTTTTATATTCCCGCCACTGGAATCCTACAAACAAACATCTGGCGGAAGCGTTAGCCCTGTTGGAAGACAGTGAAGCGGCTATTGTAGCTTCTTCGGGAATGGCTGCCATCTCCGCATCTATACTTCAAATATGTTCTGCGGGTGATGAAATAATTTCGGGCAGAACAATTTATGGCGGAACGTATGCGTTGTTGAAAAATTTCCTTCCCAAGCTTGGTATCCGGACAAAATTTGTCGACATCAAAAATACAGATGAAGTTAGAAAACATATTACCGATAAAACAAAGATCATCTACTGCGAAGCTGTCAGCAATCCGCTGCTTGAGGTGGCAAATATACCGGCGCTTAGCCAGGTAGCCAAAGAATACAATTTGAAATTAATGGTTGATAATACTTTCAGCCCGATAAGTATAACGCCGGTTCATAATGGAGCGGATATAGTTATTCATAGCATAACTAAATTTATCAACGGCACAAGCGACTGCGTGGCTGGCTGTGTGTGCAGCACTCAAGAGTTTATCTCCCAATTAACCGATATAAATACAGGCGCTTCAATGCTGCTTGGACCCGTGCTCGACAGCTTTCGTGCGGCGAGCATTTTAAAGAATATGCACACATTACACATTAGGATTAAAAAACATAGTTATAATGCGATGTATATTGCAGAAAATATGGAAAAAGCCGGCTGCAAAGTTTTCTACCCGGGATTACCTTCTCACAACGGTTATGAACTAATGAATAAAATTATGAATAACGGTTTCGGATACGGCGGAATGCTGGCGGTTGATGCCGGTACTGTTGAAAAGGCGGATTCGCTAATGAAGAAAATGCAGGATGAGAAAGTCGGGTACTTAGCTGTGAGTCTCGGTTATTTTAAAACATTGTTTAGTTCACCCGGGCACAGCACTTCATCTGAAATTCCAAAAGAAGAACAAAAAGCAATGGGATTGAGTGAAGGGCTGGTCAGGATTTCTATCGGGCTGGATAATAATATTGAAGAAACTTTCGGGAGAATGAAAAAATGTTTAACAGATGTTGGCTTGTGTAAATAACAATAAATTATCGGGATAGATTTTTTGTCTGTAAAAAGTGCTGTATCGTCAGCCGCTTATTTTTCTTATTATCCATAGTACAATAGATGCCAGTACACTAATGAGCAGCATTGTAGTAATAGGAATGTAAATTTTCATATTTGGTCTGTCTATTATTATATCGCCGGGCAGCTTTCCGAAAGGCAGCTTAATAATAACGGGCCAGAGTAATCCGGTTGCAATTAAAAATATTCCGGTTATAATTATATACTTTTGCATTGTTGCTCTAAATTATTCTGATGCACTTCTGTAAAAATATAGTTTAGTAATTCTTAATTAAAGAATAAAATAAATATTTAAAGAAGATGATAAAAGAGTTTAAAACAGAAGACGGTCTGATCATTCCTGCTGTAACCAAAGAACAAATGATAGAAATTGATAGAATAGCGGTTGAGGAAACCGGTCCGAATCTTTTTCAGATGATGGAAAATGCGGGTAGAAATCTTGCTTTATCTGCTATAGATTTAGTTAGTAAAAGATCATCTGGCAGGAAAATTTTAATTTTTGCAGGAACCGGTGGAAACGGCGGCGGCGGAATTTGTGCTGCGAGGCATCTTCTTAATCATGGGTATGAACCTGTTCTAATTTTAAGTAATGAAGATAATTTACAGGAAGTGCCGGCATATCAGTTGTATATCTATAGGTCGGCTGAAGGCAAAGAAATTTCTTTTGCAGAAGTTCATAATATCGCTCCGGATTTAGTGATAGATGCATTAATAGGTTACTCGCTTAACTCTGCTCCAGGGGGTAAAATTTTGGAGATGATTAATTTTATTAACAATAAAAATCCTCCGGTGCTCTCGCTGGATATTCCCACGGGTGTACCGGCAACAAGCGGTGATAATCCCGGAGAATTCGTTAAACCGGAAGTTACGCTAACATTGGCTTTGCCTAAAACAGGGCTTTATCCTGAAAAGTGTGGTAAGATAATTCTTGCCGATATCGGAATTCCGAAAACCGTTTTTGAGAAGTGTTCTATAGATTATGTTTCGCCGTTTACAACGGATTATCTTGTCCCTGTAATACCGGTTGCTTCACAATAAATTTCTTTAACAGGATCATAAAGCAAACAATTATCCACATTCCGCTGAAAAGAACATCCGAAGCATAGTGAGCACCGATTACAACACGACCTGTAGAAACCGCCAGACCCCAAAAAATAATTAATGTTAAGAGGAACGATTTGACTCTCCTGTTTTTATTAATGGCTAAAAGTAATAATGGCAAAATTATCCACGCCATTGCAGCATGACCTGATGGAAATGATTCGCTGCCGTTTGGTCCGTTTGGTATGTACCACGGTGTAAAACTGAAATACGAAGGATCTAAATCTCTGAATCTTACTCTTCCCCAAATTAATTTAAGCGGCTGTACATACAAGAGGTAGCCGAATATTCCGAGAAAGACAGTTACTTTGCCGAACAAATTTATGTTATCCGGCAATTTGTTTTCCCCCCGGTTTAGAAGATAAAAAACCAATGCATTTAAAATAAAAGAAGCTATGATAATATAGATTTTGTATTGTGTGGCGAATTGATAATCACCTGTCAGACCGTGAGAAATTACAATTGTTAAATGACGAAGAAGATAAACCGACGCAAGGAATAGAAACGGCAATGCAGCAAATTTTTTTAATATGGAATTGAATTGCAAAGACGACATATAAATATGAGTACCGAAAAGTAAAACAACCAGTCCCGGAACTTCACCAAAGTTTTGAATGAACTTTGCCCATACAGAATTTTGATTTGCAATTAATATAGAAATTTGTAAATCGCTGAAGGCAAAGTATCCCGCTAATAAAGCCCAGATAATTGCAACGAAGATAAGAGTTCTATTTAGGGTTTCATTTTTCAAATTATCAAAAATTTTATGTTCAAGATATTCCTTGTAAATCAAATATCAAAAATCAGTATTATCATTATGGGGAATATTGCTCCGGTAATAAAGAAGGGGCATTCAGTTTATTTTTAATTTGGTTTTCGGATTTTTCCAGGTTCTTCTCTCTTTTTAAGAGAGATTAGGGTGAGTTCATTAAATAATTAAAATCCGAAAACCAAATAATTAAATACACAGTAAATGATTGCCTGTTTAATAGCTAAAACTCATTTGACTTTAAAATTATCTATCGTATATTTACGATATACGATTGGGAAAATTATTATGGCTGTATCGAAAACAGAAGAATTTACGAAAGAAGAGGCATGGCTGGCTGATATTGCAAAAGCATTATCCCATCCCGCAAGGATAAGGATATTAAAAATCCTTACCGATATGAATATATGCATGTGCGGTGATATTGTTGAACTTTTACCGCTTTCACAATCAACAGTTTCGCAGCATTTGAAAGAATTGAAAAGAGTCGGATTGATTACCGGTGAAATTGAAGGACCGAAAGTTTGTTACTGCGTTAATAATAAGAACCTTCAGAAAGCGAAAAGAGAATTAGATAAATTATTTAAAAAAGTTTGTGAATGTTAACCTGAAAGGAGTAAGTTATGAACAACCCGGAAAAAATAAAAAATGTTGTAAAAGAAAAGTACGGCTCGATTGCTAAAGCGGCGGACGATAAATCCAGCCGCGAACCGGTATCATGCTGCGGCTCGGAAGACATTACGGATTACTCGGTTTTCAGCGACGATTATTCTAAGCTCGATGGCTACGTTGCAGAAGCGGATTTAGGACTCGGCTGTGGTTTACCTACTGAATACGCCGGAATTAAAAAGGGAGATACAATTGTCGATCTTGGCAGCGGTGCCGGCAACGATGTATTTATCGCAAGGCAACTTGTCGGTGAGGAAGGTAAGGTAATCGGGTTGGATTTTACCGGTGAGATGATTGAAAAAGCAAATAGTAACAATGCCAAATTGGGTTATACGAATGTTGAGTTCAAGTTTGGCGAGATTGAAACTATGCCGATTGAAAATAATTCGGTTGATGTTGTAATAAGTAACTGTGTCTTAAATCTTGTACCGGGTAAAAAGAAAGCGTTCAGTGAAATCTACAGAATATTAAAACCGGGCGGTCATTTTTGTGTATCGGATATTGTAATTAAAGGCGAGATGAGTAACGAGCTTAAAAAATCTGCCGAGCTTTATGCCGGTTGTGTTTCCGGTGCAATCGATCAGGAAGAGTATTCGAATATAATTACAGAAACCGGGTTTGAAAAAGTGGAAATAAAGAAAAGCAAAGTAATTGAATTGCCGGATGATATTTTATCTGAATATTTAACCGGGAATGGAATAAAATCATATAAAGAAAATGTAGAAGGAATTTACAGCATTACGGTTGTCGGTTACAAAAAAAATTAAAACATAAACCAGTAAAAAATATCTTCTTATGAAACGAGCATGAAAAACCACTTACACATATGAAAATGATTATAATGCGAGTTCCATCTGACCAAAAAGAGAAATTATAAACAGATGAAAATCAAAAAGATTCAGTTGAATATTTTTTGAAATTGGAAAAATTAGTTCGAGGAATTAATCATGACTAAAATATTAATACTCTGTACCGGTAATACCTGCCGCAGCCAGATGGCAGAAGGGTTTTTAAAATCATTCGATAGCGAACTCGAAGTTTATTCTGCCGGTGTTAAACCGGAAAGCATGGTAAACCCGAATGCTATAAAAGTAATGAATGAATTGGGAATAGATATAAGCGGAGGGAAGCCGCAGGATGTAAATGAATTTATCAAAGATTCATTCGATTACGTAATTACAGTTTGTGATAACGCTAAAGAAACCTGTCCGGTTTTTCTGGGCGATGTAAAAGAGCAGCTTCACATAGGTTTTGAAGACCCTGCGGATGCTGCCGGAACAGATGAAGAAATTCTTTCAGTCTTCAGAAAAATCAGGGATGAAATTAAAGTAGAGTTTACTCGATTCTACCGCGGGAAAATAAAAAATCAGGATGGATAGAGATATACTATATTTAGGTGCTTATCAATAATATTCGTGTATTTTTATGCAGAAAGTCACAAGTCACAAATGATCAGATATCAAACAAATGCTAAATCCCAATGTCAAAATTCTCAAAAATATAACTGCCGGATTTATTGTTAACGACGATGTTCTCGACAGCGGCAAGCTACCGTCTGAATCAATCCTGATTCATTGGTTAAAATAAAATTCTAAATAAAAAGGAGAAACAATGCCCGGTAAAGTCAGACTTAAATTTTTGGACAGGTATTTAACGCTTTGGATATTTCTTGCAATGTTTGTCGGAGTTTTCTCGGGTTACCTGTTTCATAGTGTAGCAGATTTTTGGAATTATTTTCAATCGGGTACGACAAATATTCCTATTGCAATCGGGTTAATATTAATGATGTACCCGCCGCTTGCAAAAGTAAAGTACGAAGAGCTTGGAAAAGTATTCCGTGATTGGAAGATACTTGGACTTTCACTTATCCAAAACTGGATCATCGGTCCGATATTAATGTTTCTTCTCGCAATACTTTTATTAAACGATTACCCTTCTTATATGTACGGACTGATAATGATTGGGCTTGCACGCTGCATTGCAATGGTTATCGTATGGAATGAACTTGCGAAAGGCGATACGGAATATGCAGCCGGACTCGTTGCTTTCAATTCGATATTCCAGGTTATTTTTTATTCGGTTTATGCTTATGTATTTATTACAATCGTTCCGACGTGGTTCGGGATGGAAGGAAATGTTGTCGATGTTACGATAGGACAAATTGCAGAAAGCGTGCTTGTTTATTTAGGTATTCCTTTCGCTGCCGGTATTATAACAAGATTCAGCTTAATAAAGCTTAAAAATAAAAAATGGTATGAAACAAAATTTATCCCAAAAATTAGTCCGGTTACTTTATATGCTCTTCTTTTCACAATTCTTGTTATGTTTTCATTAAAAGGTGAATTTATAGTCGAGCTTCCCATAGATGTTGTTCGCATTGCAATTCCGTTGCTGATTTACTTTGTAATAATGTTCTTCGTTTCATTTTATATGAGCAGGAAAGTCGGCGCAAACTATGCGCAGACAGCAACACTTTCATTCACTGCGGCGAGCAACAATTTTGAGTTAGCCATAGCCGTTGCAATAGCTGTATTTGGAATAAATTCAGGAGAAGCATTTGCTGCTGTGATCGGTCCATTGGTGGAAGTTCCTGTATTAATTAGTCTCGTAAACGTATCCTTGAAGATGAAAGAGAAATTTTCTTTCGCGAAAACAATTAAAGCATAAACATATTTTTTTTGAATTATAAATCATTTATAAAGCCCGCGAAAGCGGGCATCCACTATGCAAAAATAAACGAAGAAATAGATTCCCACTTTCGTGGGAATGACAAATAAGGATCTTTTTTATGCTAAAATGCATCTTTGCGTAACTTCAGTTAATAATTTAAGCTTTTTGAATTCTCGTTTACGGTGTATTTACCTTTTTAAAGTGGACTCGAGAATTACTTTTGATAAATAGACTATATCTAATTTTGTGTGTAAAGATTAATCTGCGGATCGACAAAAAGGTTTAAGGGTACAACAATTATATTTTTCATAACCCGATATTTATCTTTTCCCGGATATACAACAAACAGTTTACTTAGTTTTAAATCTTTTACCGCTATTTGCATAGATTTTGTTAATCGCGGTGCATCGGAAAATTTAAACTCGATTCCCCAACTTTTACCTTTACTCTGCCAATACAAATCTAACTCCGCACCGTTATGAGTACGCCAAAAAAATACCTCCTGCCAATTTTTTTTAAGAATTCTTAATACGGTATTCAAAGCGAATCCTTCCCATGAAGCTCCAAGTGACGGATGTCCGAGAAGCCGTTCGACAGAATCTATAGAAAGCAGATAGTGTAGGATTCCGCTGTCAGTAAAATATATCTTCGGGTGTTTAACAATCCGTTTACCGATATTTGTGTACCAGGGCATTAATGTACGGATCATAAAAGTGTTTTCAAGAATTTCGATATATTTTTTTACTGTAAAATCCGATATGCCGAACGATCGACCGATTTCGGAAAAGTTGATGACTTTACCATGATAATGGCTTAACATTAGCCAGAATCTTCTGAGGGTTCTGGCGGGGATATTAATCCCGAGTTGTGGTATATCCCTCTCCAGGAAAGTAGAAATGTAATTCTCTCTCCATAAAAAACTCGTTTCATTGTTACGTGCCAGATAAGACGGGGGTAAGCCTCCGCGTAACCAAAGTTTCTTCCAATTACTATTGCCGGTATCGTAAAGCTGGAACCCTTCAAGGTAGTAGTATGCAATTCTACCCGCAAGTGATTCGCTGCTTTGTTGTATTAAATCTCGCGATGCGCTGCCTAATATTAAATATTTCTGTGATTTATTAGTATCGACAAGAAATCTAAGCAAAGGAAACAATTCCGGTTTTCTCTGAATTTCATCAATCACTATCAGACCTTTTAAATCTTCAAGAGCGAGTTGCGGATTATCCAGTGCTGTCAGGTGACGGGGGTTCTCTAAGTCAAAATAATGATCAGCAGAAAACTCCTTTGCCAACGTTGTTTTCCCGCACTGGCGCGGTCCAAGCAGTGCTGTAACCGGATACTGTCCGATTAATTTTTTTACAGATGCTATTTCAACTTTTCTTTTTATCATAAAATAATCCTATTGTAAGTATATAAATTATACCACGAAAATTCAAGTTATCACCTTGATATTTCCTGGATGAATAATTTGGAAAAATTGTTGAATTTACCGGGGATAGTTTTTGTGCTGTATTTGGTTTTGATGAATCGGGACGATTAATAATCAATTATAAACATAAAAAACTATTTAGCCACGAATTACACGAATTTTCACTAATGGTTCTCATTCATCAATTGCCGTCAGTTTCAACTGACGGATTTTTATAACACTAATCCTCAATAACGACTTTAGTCACATTTGTTCGGTTGGGGCTAAAGCCCCGAATGTATTTGTTGTGCCGCCTTTATCCGTTCGATAAATCGAACGGCAATTGATTAATAAATTGTTACGTTTTTCAAAGTTATAATTGTGTTTTTATCGGGAGGAATTAAAATTGAAAATCGGATATTAGGATTTATTTGAAGTTCGTTTGACGAATTTCAATGCTTTCCATTAATTATCAATCCCACATCTTTACATTGATTGCATTCAAACTGCAATGTGATATGTCTAATATCGAATTTTGTTTTCAGCAGATTTTCTATCTCATTCCGTAAAGAATTACTTTTGCTTATCATCATATCGGGTACGTTTATGTGCGCTTCAAGGTGAACATCATTCTCTCCAACCATCCATATATGAACGTGATGAATATTCTCGACCGCTTCTATTTTTTCAACTTCACTTTGTATCTCTTCTATTGAAATTCCCGGCGGAGTTCCTTCCATCAGAACGTGAACAGCTTGCATAAGAATTTGAAAACTTTTCTTTAGAATATAAAGACCGATAAGTATTGTAAGCAGGGGATCGAGCCAGTAAACATTCCAGAACAGTATTGCCAGCCCACCGATTATAACGGCTACGGAAGATACGGCATCGCTTAAAAGATGAAGATATGAAGACCTGATGTTTATGCTGTGTTTCGCATCGCGTTTTAGTAACAAAGTACCGATTATGTTTGCAGTTAGCCCGATTGCAGCAACGCCGGTCATTAACATTCCTTTGATAGGTTCGGGATTTTGGAAACGGCTGACCGCTTCATAAAAAAGGAAAAAGCAGATGACGACTAATACGGATGAATTTATTACTGCAGCAAGTATCTCTGCCCGTTTAAAACCAAATGTATGCTTGAATGAATTGTCTTTCCCCTTCAGCTTGATTGCAAAGTAGCTAATGATAATGGAAATACCATCGCTGAAATTATGCAGAGCATCTGAAATTAACGAAAGACTGCCGGATAGAACACCGCCGATAACTTCTGTAATAGAAATAATAAAATTGAGTATCATTGTTATCAGCAATCTGCCGCCGGCTGAATTATGTTTGTGATGAGAATGACTCATTCTATTTCCTGAAAAAGCAAACCTTATATTATGATCGGTAAAAATTAATCGTTATCACCGGGTATTTTTAATCGACTGAAAAGGGATTGAGAAATACCGGGTTAATAGAAAGGTTGAAATATAATTTCGATAAAAATTATTTATAAACATTTTCTAATCGGGTTACGATATTACAATTTCCAAATTTCCTCTAAGCATATAAAAACCTTTTACCGTTCGATCAGTTTACAGTTAAGAAGCCAATCCCGTTTCGTGCAAAATGCCGAAATAATTAATAATACTTTCCCGGCTCAGTATGCCGATTAGCTCATCATTTTCAAAAACAGGCAGTTGATTCACACCGTTTGTATCCATTTCCGTTAAAGCTTTCAGCAGCGGGTAATCCGAGTTGACTTTTTTAATCCGGTCAAACGGTATCATAATTTTACTAACTTTCGTTGTTTCCCAATCCTGCCGCGGAACATCTTTAAGTGAGTGAAGCGTAAGCATACCGCCTAATGTATTATCTTCCTTACGAACAATAAAAAATCTTCTGCCGTGACTCAAGATTTCGTTATCCATTAATTCCCGGATTGTAAGATCCCAGGGAACTATTCCGTACGACGTGCTCATTGCTTCCTGAACCGTATGCCCGGCTAAAAGCTTGTGCAGCTCCTGCATTTGCAATTGTGAAGATGCAGCGCTTTCTAAAAACCATCCGATGAATGCAATCCATAATCCATCGATTAAATTACCTCCCATCACTTGAAAAGCACCGATTAGAATAAAGAAGAAACCGAAAAATCTTCCTACAATTGCCGCTACCTTTGTAGATTGCTGAAAGTTTTTTGTTATTCCCCAAACTATAGCCCTGAAAACACGTCCGCCGTCTAAAGGAAACCCGGGAATTAGGTTGAAAACTGCCAGGATAAAATTGATTAGAGCTAAATAATGAAATAGAGCGTATGCCGGTCTGAAGTTTATTAATGCCTGGGCAATATAGTAAAACAGTAGTGCGAGTATAAAACTTGTAATCGGTCCGGCAATAGCGATCCAAAATTCTTCGATAGCTTTTTTAGGTTCTTCCGTAATCTCTGCAATACCGCCGAATATAAATAATGTAATCCGTCTTACTTTCAATTTATAGTGCATCGCAATAGCTGAGTGACCGAGTTCGTGGATTAAAACGCTCATGAAAAAAATTAATGATGTTATTGCACTGATAAACCAATATTGCCAGACGGGAAAACCTGCGAATTCTTTTGGGAAATAACCGTCGGCAAGCATCCATGTTAGAAGTGCAAATATTAAAAACCAGGAATGGTCCAGCCCGATCGGAATTCCCATTATTTTGCCGAGTACTATTTGATTTCTTTTCATGTAATTGCCCGATTAGTTATTAGTCGTGTTTTTGAATTTCGTTGAAAAACTTTTTTATGCTGTAAACCAAAGAACCTTTTAAACTAACTACTTTAATATCGCTAAGTAATTTCATTGCTGCAAGTTCGCCTACTTTAATTATTTTTTCCATCGATCTAAAATCTGCCCAGGATAAATTTCCTACTTCCGGCTTAATAATTAAATCTGCTTCCTTTAGTCTTAGCTGCGATAAATGAAACGATGTTATATCTTCAGCACGGTATATTATCTCAATTCCGTTATCAAGCGGACCGGTAATTTTTAAACATTTGGTAACGTCAACCGCAATAACTCTTTCCGCACCCAATTCTTTTACTTTACTTACAGGTACGCTCTCCATCGCACTACCGTCGATAAGCAGATAATCATCGAGCTTAACGGGAGGGAAGAAACCGGGAATTGCTCCGCTTGCTTTCAATGCTTTTCTTAAGCTGCCTTCGGTTATATTAACTTCCTGACCCGATACAAGGTCTGTAGCAATTGCGGAGAACTTAACCGGGAGGTCTTTTATTTCAGCATCCGGAATTAGTGAAAACAGTTTTTCAGCTTCTTCTTCGTTGAATACGGATTGATTGTTAAAAACTTTTAAAAACGCAAGCTTAACTTTTATATAGTCTAAATATTCTTCAAAGTGTTTATGGTGATCGCTCGATTCTATTTTATTAAAAGTTTCTATGCCATACTTTTTAAATTCCCGGCTTTCAACTGCCTCGAGGACAAACGATTCCACTTTGAGGGCGCTTTGAAAATATGCAAATAATCCTCCTATAATTGCACCCATACTGCAGCCGGTAATTGTGCCTATAGGAATTTGTTCTCTCTCGAGCACCTTCAATACACCGATATGAGCAAGACCGCGGGCACCGCCGCCGCCCAATGCTAATCCTAATTTTATCATAATCCAGATTTTTATTTAACCGTTACAATATTAGCGAAATGTTTCATAACAACCATGTACGCCGTTCTTCGACAGCACGATCTGCCAGAGTTGATTTCGTCTTGCTCTGAAAGAACCTGCGCTGGAGATTAGGAAATATTTCCACATCCTGTAAAATCTTTCACCGTACTTATCTTTTATTTTATGCCAGTTCGAATTAAAATTATCGAACCATACTAAAAGAGTTTTATCATAATAGGGTCCGAAGTTGTGCAAATCTTCCATTACAAACAGCCCTTCTATTGCTTTACCAATCTGTGCAACAGAGGGAAGCATACCATTGGGAAAGATATATTTATGTGTCCAGGGATCGATGGATTTACGAGATTTGATATCGCCTATTGTATGTAAAAGAAATAATGCACCGTCATTCAGGCAGCGGTAAGCCGTTTTAAAGTAGGTACGGTAATTTTTATAACCGACATGCTCAATCATTCCTACAGAAACTATGCGATCGAATTTTTCATTCACATCCCTGTAATCCTGCAGGCGGAATTCAACGGGAAGGCCTTTGCATAATTCCTTTCCGAGAGCAACCTGTTCTTTAGAAACTGTAAGCCCTACGACTTCGATTCCGTATTTTTCAGCGGCATACTTTCCGAAAGCTCCCCAGCCGCAGCCGATATCGAGCACCCGCATACCCGGCTCGAGGTAAAGCTTTTTGCATATAAGCTCTAATTTATTCTCCTGTGCTTCATCGAGTGTTTTTGCGTTTTTCCAGTAAGCCGAACTGTAGTTCATTCTTTTATCAAGCATCAGTTGAAAAAGATTGTTGCCTAAATCGTAATGCTTTTCGCCAATTATAAAAGCCCGGTGTTTGGATTGAAGATTGAAAATTCTGGCTAAAAGAAGCTGAAATAGTATCGACGGTTTACGCTTAATTTTCTCGTCTAATTTCGAGCGTAATACCCGGTCGATCATTTCATCGATTTTCTGACAATCCCACCAACCATCCATGTAAGATTCACCTAAACCAAGCTCGGCTTCGGTGAGCACCCGTTTATAGAATTGGTTATTATGAACCTGTATATCCCAGGGATGCTTCCCATTAATTTCAATTTCTGCAAAATCCAGAATCTCCTGTACAGTATTTTTTAATCTGTTTGAATTCATTTTACTACCCGCCTTACTTCTGTTCAAAATATTTTTATGTTTGAGTAAATATTTAATGAGTTGACTCTAAAAAGCCGGTATTTTCGAGTATCATTCCCACGGACGTGGGAACCAGTTAAATTCTTATGTTTTTTCGAATCTCATTTTCACTATGATTACCTTTTTAAAGTGAACTCTTTAATGATATTAAATTAAACGTTTTACCAGATAAAAGAACTCAACCTCTATCTCCCTTCTGTTAGCATGGGAAAAGAGAATTAAGGGGGACGAGTTATTCTCATAACTATAGTGACGATTAATAATCGTAAGCCATAGTCATTCACGATTCTCTCTTTTTTTGTGCACAATCTATACAAGCCATTTTATCGCCTTTAATGCGTCCGTATTCTTCGATAACCATTTCATCACATTCTTCGCAAACAAAGCTGTTAAAACTTTGTGGCTCCTCAATGTAATTATATTCAAAAATGTCGGATATTTTCAGCAGTTCCTCGTCGGTTGTGTTCATTACAGATTCGATTATAGGATCGACAAGTTCATCGGGGATTTCGCTTGTAGGAGAACCGCATTTTTTAAATTTAGTAAAAAATTCTGTTTTGCGGAAAGAAAGTATGACCTCGGCTTTTGGTGTAACCCTTACAGCTTGTTTATGTTTTATATCGATCAAAATAAAAGATAGCTTACCTTTGTTTGTAAGAATTAAATTTCCCTTACCAATAGTACAGCCGGTAATAACCTGCAATCCATCTACATAATCAATCGCCCAGTGGTTTTTTCCAACATCAGCAAGCAGGATTAATTCCGAATCTTTTGCTCTATCGACACCAAGTTTATTTAGCGCAGCAGCACCGGCTTTTAACCCAACCACCATTGCCGGGCACTTATGTCCCTGGAATTTTTCAGCATATTCCAACCAATCTTTTGGATTTATCATGTCACCCTTTTCAATTTGTTAATTTAAATGTACATAATTATTTTGACGTTGTCACACAACTACAAGTGCCAAAATAACTGAAAGCTGTCTTCGACTAAACCGGCATAAGTAAACAGTTGTCCCTCTTTTTCTCTATCAACACCGGGTGCATTCATTGCAGCGGTACCAGCTCTTTAGCCCCGACCCGTATGTTATTTTATTATTTCAAAACCCGTTCAAGAAGCCCGAACATTTTACGGCAGAAATTTTCCTGCTTAAATTCTTTCCTGTTTAAAATCAGTTCTATATTAAGAGTAATCGGTATTCCCATATAAAGAACCGCAACATTATCGGCGTTTATTTTTTTATTCCATAATCCATCATCGATACCCTCCTTAATTATTTTTTTCACATAGTTTTTTTGGAAAGAAAGAATATCGAACAATCTTTTTTTCATCTCCTTATCATCCATATATGTCGCTTCGGAAAAAAGAAGAATAGTAATACCCTTATTCTTAATTAAATACCGGACATGAGCACATAAGAATTTAAGAAGTTTTACATTTGCCTTTAAGTTTGAGTCAGCTATTTTTTTCATCTGTTCAAGAAGATCATTCTTTACATCATCAATTATAGAGAGCATAATATCTCTTTTAGATTTAAAATGCCTGAACAGCGCACCTTCGGTAACACCGACTTTATCGGCAAGGTTCCTGGTGGATAATTTCCCTAGTCCCTTTGTAGAAATAATCTGAAGGACTGCTTTTTTAATCTGCTTTTGTCTGATCTCGGTATTCAGCTTTTCCATAGCGCCATAATAGTTATGTAATCACTTACTTACAAAAATAAATTATCTTTAATAACGAGTCAAGTTCATTAATAAAAAAACCGGATAACATTTTTGTAATCCGGTTTGCTGGGAAACTCAATATCAAAACTTTTTTATCGCATCATCTATTTTTTATTATGTCAATCTTAGTTTTATAAAAACTAATCAAAACAATCATCATCGAAAGTCATAATTCCAATAAAGCTTTGTTAATGAGCATGTGCATGAGTATCTGTTATTTCGTTCGTTCGACCAAGCGCACTAAAACCACCGATCATCAGCAAAATTCCTGAAATAATTGCATTCCATTCATTACCTAATTGCATTGTTAAACCCGGTATGAAAGCTGCGATAATTAACCAGATACCAACTATACCAGTTAACCAGGCTTGCCATGGTTTTTCTTTAACCATTGTAAAGCCGACTATAGCTGCTACAATTCCTATAATAAGAAGATTCCACATATTTCCTTGTGGTGTAAAACTTAGGAAAGCAGCTATGAAAAGCCAAACACCGATTATTCCGTTTGTCCATCCTTGCCACATTTTGTTTACCTCATTTGTTTCGTGAATAAATAATCATTAATTACAGAACTACTTTTTATAAAACAAAGCAAGTGCCAAGAATATTAATTGGGTATAAGTAATTATAATATAAGAAGTTACAAAAACGGGTGATAATTATTTGTATTGAAAGATTATAATTTGGGAACTCTGATTTCGCAGTAAAAAAACCAAGACTTTCTTTTTGGAGCTTAATGCAAATTGTAAGTGTGAAATAAAATTACGCACTATTAATCCGGTAATAAAAAAAGTTGCACTCAGTCTATTTATAATTTGGTTTTCGGATTTTGGTTTTTAACGAATTCACTCAAATCTCTCTTCCCGCAAAAGTCGGGACAGGTAAAAAGAGAGAAGAACATGGAAAAATCCGAGAACCAAATAGAAATTATATTATATCTTCTCCACAAATTAAATGCACAGTAAATAATTCCCGGGTTAATACCTGAAGTCGTCTGTTTTAATATTGTGTTTTTTAATTAGATTTTGTATTTGTCTGCGGTTGTAACCGCTTAATTCTGCAGCGTGACTAATATTGCCGGAGGTTTTTTTAAGAAGATTGATTAAAAATTTATATTCCAGGTCATCGATTATTTTTTCAGTTCCCTTCTTTTTTTCTTCTTGAAGTGCATCCTTTGTAAGCGGCAGATCTTTATAGTTCAGTTCGTAGAAATTTTTTATTTCTTCAGGAAGCAAATCGGGTGTGATAAAACCATTTGCTGCAAGAATTACTGCCTGCAGAATTGTATTTTCCAATTCACGAATATTGCCGGGCCAATTATATTTTTGCAGTATTTTAATAGCTTCATCGGTAATTATCAGATTGTTTTCAGGGTTCAGGTTTTGATGCTTTTTAAGAAAATGTTTCACAAGAAGCGGGATGTCTTCCTTTCTCTCGCGAAGCGGTGGAATAAACAGGGAAACTACTTTCAAACGGTAGTAAAGATCCTGCCTGAAATTTCCGTTTGTAACTTCTTCTTGTAAATTGCGATTTGTGGCTGCAACTATTCTCGTGTCGGTTTCAAAAAATTTGGTACCCCCCACTCTTGTAAACTTTTGGTTTTCTAAAACATGCAATAATTTCACCTGGAGATCGAGCGGCATTTCTCCTATTTCATCTAAGAACAATGTTCCGTTGTCAGCCAATTCAAATTTGCCTTTCCTTGTAGTTACCGCACCTGTAAAAGACCCTTTTTCATGTCCGAATAATTCACTCTCTAATAAATCATGAGGAATTGCTCCGCAATTAATTTCAATGAAGGGCTTATCGGCTCTTTTACTAAGATAGTGAACTGCCTGTGCAAAGAGTTGTTTACCCGTTCCCGATTCACCCTCAATTAACACTGTTGCCGGAGTATCTGCAACATGATTTATCTTTTCAAATAACGATTTGATTTTAGGATTTATGGTTATTATTTCATTGAAACCTTCGTATTTTTTCAGCCGCTCTTTAAGTTCTATGTTTTCACTTATTAATCTGCCCAAATGCAGTGATTTATTTATCAACGTATCAAGTTCATCTATCTTAACCGGTTTTAGTATGTAATCGTAAGCGCCCATTTTCATAGCTTCAACTGCATTTTCTACGCTGCCGTAAGCAGTAATAATTATAACCGGAATGTTAGGATGCTTCTGTTGAACAAAATATAAAAGCTCGAGTCCATCCATATCAGGCATTCTCAGGTCTGAAAGTATCAGGTGAATATTATTATCTTTTAGTAATTGAACCGCTTCGTTCCCATTTTTTGCGAGCAGTACTCTGTAATTATCCTGCAAATCAATTTTTAAAACTTTGCGGGTTTTCTCTTCATCATCAACTATTAATATTGTCGCTTTAAATTTTTCCATCATCCAAATTAAGTTTAATAATTCTTTTTAAATAATAATGAAAATTCCGTTTTTCCCAACCATGAATTTAATTTAATTCTACCATTTAAACTTTCCACAAGGATGTGAACAATAGACAATCCTAATCCTGTTCCGGTTTCTTTTGTTGTAAAAAACGGGTTGAAAACAGAATCGGTATTCTCAGGTTTTATTCCGGTTCCGTTATCTGAAACCGAAATAATAATGTTTTCTTCATTTTCAAAAACTTTTAATATAATCAATCCCTTATCACACTCAAAATCAGGAAACTCCCTGCATCTTTGTTCGATGGCTTCGATAGCGTTAATTCCCAAATTAAGCAATATTTGGAATAACAATTCTTTATTGCTGCTTATATAATCTTTGCTCAGTTTAATTTCTCGCCTGATGATAAAATCATTGTCATTTCTTGCCTGCAATGCTATAATAACGCGGTCAAAAAGTTCCTGCAGGTTTACATCTTCGATTACTGCAGTACGCGGTTTTGAGAAACTAAGAAAATCTTGTAAAATATGTTCTAATCTTTTTGCTTCTTCAAGTATGTAGTTCTGTAAATCTTTCTGATCTTCATCTGATATTTTTTTCTTTAGCATTGTTTCAGCGGCAACGGAAATCGTATTTAACGGGTTCCGAATTTCGTGGGCAACACCGGCTGTTAATTCTCCCAACGCAGCCAGTTTTTCAAGCCGGAATCTTTCCTTGGTTCTTTCCTGTAAATCTTCAATAATTTTATTGCGCTGGTAAGCAATTGCAATTTCGTTAGCGAATATTGAGAGCCGTTCTAATTCTTCTTCGGAATAATCGACTTTGAATTTTTTGGCCGAAAGCATAATTATGGTTGCCAGTTTATTTTCAAAAATAAGAGGTAAGATTACCCGTATATCTTTTTCTTTTAAATATTCTAATTGTTCGGCAGCAATCTGATGATGTCTCAATTCGTATAACTCTACGGCTCTTTTATACCTGATAATTTGCCTAACAAACCAGTCATCTTTTTTAAATGATATAGAAACAGTTGAGTTTTTCAGTTCTATAAATCTTTCTTCATCTTTATCTATAACGAATGTATAAATTTTTGCAGAGTTAAAATTATACTCTAAAAAATCGTTAATCTTTTTGAAGAAAGTTTCCGGCTCATAATAATTTAAAAGACTGCGCGACAGTTTGTAAAAATTATGACGGTATTTTACAATATCCCGTTTTATAATTTTATCAATTAGCGTTTGAAGTTTTCTTTCCAGCGGCAGGATAAAGAAAAAAAGAAGCAGAATTATTAGCGCATTAATTATATTAGAATCTATCCGGAAAAAGTTTTCTAAGCTTTTACTCAATCCATGAATTATTATAAAATAAACTGCAAGAACTATAGAAGATAAGATAGAATATGTAATACCACCTTTAATTAACCTGGTGATATTGAAAATTTTATATTTTACTAAAGCAAGTAGAAAGAACAAACTTATTAAGAAAGTTAGAATTGTTGCAAGAAAATAATATGAAACTGTTTGTTCTAAAACTGTTCGTAATAGATTTATTAAAATATAGAGAATAAAAATTGACAAAATTCCCGTCAATAAAAATTTTGTTTGGTTTTTTTGTCTAACAGTTCTAAGCTTCGAAATTTTAAGAATCAATACAGTTGTACCCCATACAACATAGGTTAGAGCACATAGTAAAAGGAGAATAAATTTAACGTCTCCTTTATAATTAAATTCATAATAATATGTTTTTTGAAATTCTTCAATTGGAATTAACTTTAATTGAAAATTGGGGAAGGAAAGAGCGAGCAATATTACCGGGATTGCAAAAAGAATTACAAAAAATGATATTCTTTTTGTAAAAGGATGAAAGTTCTTCGGGAAAAAATATGCGGTGATAACAAAAAGTGCAGGCGTTAAAAAGATTATCCTGTACAAAATCTGCGCAGCAAATAATGCGCTTTCTGCATTTGCACTGTTCAGAATTATTATTTCAGAAACGTTCCACAGAGCAAAACTGAATACAAAAATTGAAAATGCACGGTTAACCGATGATTTCGGATTATCTAAAAGTATTATGAGCCAGATACTGAAATTTACAGTGAAAGATATAATTGCCGGTAGTGAATAAATGTTCATAGCTGATCAGGATTACTTTTTTATTCTTCAACAAAATTAACAATTTTATCTGTAGTAACCACGCAGCCGGTCAAACGTAAGTATATCAAAATTATTTGTTAAACTATTCGTTACCATTTATTATATTATTATATATTATTTGTAAATTTTTGTGATGTGTAAGATCAATGGAAAATAATAACAAACGAAAAATCAGTTTAACCCAGGCAATTTCTATTGCAGTTGGAACAATGATTGGAGCAAGTATTTTTGCAATCTTTGGTGTGGGCGCTCAGATTGCAAAACAGGATCTGCCGGAAGCTTTTGTGCTTTCCGGGTTATTCGCACTTACGGTAGCTTACTCATATACAAAAATGGGTGCTAAAATTGTTTCTAATGCCGGACCGATTGCATTTATACTTAGAGGATTTGGTGATACGATTGTAACAGGCAGCTTAAGTATTTTGATGTGGTTTAGCTATGTGGTGTCTATTTCTATGTTTGCCAAAGGTTTTGCCGGGTACTTTCTGCCGTTGCTTAATATACCCGTTTCCTCAATAGCGATGGGCATTACCGAAACCGTAGTTATTTCGTTTTTTACCGTGTTGAATTTTTTCGGTTCAAAAGCTGTGGGGAAAACCGAAGTATATATTGTTTTGATAAAGTTATTAATTTTAGGTGTCTTTATCGTTTTCGGTTTTCTGATGATAAAACCGGATTATATTGTACCTGCATTTGATGCAGGACATGTAAGCGGGCTGGTAAATGCTTCTGTTATTTTCTTCCTTTCTTACATGGGATTTGGTTTAATAACCAATATTTCTGAAAATATGGAGAAACCGAAAAAGAATGTTCCGAAAGCGATTTATATAAGTATTGCGGTT
The DNA here is from genome assembly GCA_002898075.1 of bacterium BMS3Abin03. Classification (GTDB taxonomy): domain Bacteria; phylum Bacteroidota; class Ignavibacteria; order Ignavibacteriales; family Ignavibacteriaceae; genus BMS3ABIN03. The sequence continues at coordinate 10,913 of BDSV01000117.1, read as the reverse complement.
GTAGCGTTTGTTTATATTTCGGTTGCATTGGTTGCTGTGGGTAATCTGCCGATAGATGCATTAATAAAAGCACAGGATAATGCTTTAGCAGTTGCAGCTCAGCCATTCTTAGGGCAGTTTGGATTTTTGTTAATATCTATCGGTGCATTGTTTTCAATTTCATCGGCGCTTAATGCTACTTTGTACGGCGGAGCAAATGTTGCATACTCTTTTGCCAAAGAAGGTGAACTACCTGAAATTTTTGAGCGGAAGGTTTGGTTCGGTACAAATGAGGGGCTTTACTTTACCGCCGCATTGGGGTTAATATTTGCACTCCTGTTTAATATCGGGGGAATTGCCGCAATTACGAGTGCGGTATTTACAATAATATATTTGTTCGTTATTTATTCACATCTAATATTAATAAAAGAAATTGGCGGCAGCCGCTTTTGGGTAGTGTTTAATTTTATTGTAGTGCTTGCGGTATTTATTTTATTAATGTATTTCCAGTGGCGCGACCAAAAAATGGTTTTTTACGGTACCTTAGTAACCTTTGCAGCAGCCGTTATAATAGAATCGTTGTATAGATATTTATCGAAGCGCGGTTTTGGGAAGTTACATAATACCGGTAATGAATAGTTGTAATAATTTACTCGGGCTAACCGCCTTCCCTTTTCAAGGGAAGGGGTTTGGGGATGGGGTTTTTTACATTAATGATATTTTCACACAAGCTCTTAATCCCGGCGGTAATGAAACGATAACTTGAATTATTAACTGTTTAATATGCACTATTTTAATCGGTTTTCGGATTTTACAATAAACTCATCTCTTTTTAAGATAGGATAAAGGTTAGTTTATAATAGAACCAAAATCCGAAAACCAATTTGTAAAAGATATACATAAATTCTTTTCAAATATTTTCAGCATCACAATTGACCATCTCGATAATAAAGGAATAAAACAATTTATTTGTTTCTCAAATAGCCATGTTCGTGTAATGGAGTTTTTAATATTTTTAAGAAACCCGTATGTCGTTTGCCCGTTAAATTAAGATGTTTATACATTTGTAATTTTGCCCAATCTTCAATAAATGCCCAAATAATACAATAAACCCAAATCAGTCCTACATAACTCCATGGAATATTTGGTACGAAGATGCCAAATCCAACTATAGCAGCCGCCAAAACTTGCGTTCCGAGAATGGCAAATAAAAGTATTTTTGCAGGAAAGGGTTTTGATAAAAATGGTTTTTTAGTACGTACAACAAACAATGTCATATGTCCGGCAACAGCTAATTTCAAATAGATGAATGATTGTAGATGGGCAACATCTAATCCCAGCCATAACCTTGCGATAGCAAGCAGTAAAAATGTTTCGATGACTCCTAGAAGTCCTAAAGTGGTTGAAAGCGTAAGAACGCGGTGCATATCCCATCGCACCGGTTTCGGATCGAGCCAGGTGTTGTCATAAGCGATCGTCATAATCGGCAGATCGTTAAGAACAGCGAGCAAAATTATCATAACCGATGTAATAGGGTAAAAGTTAAAAACCATCATTGCGAGAACAACAAAAAACATAATACGAATGGTTTCGGTAATTCGGTAGATTGCATAAGAATTCATACGCTCGAAGATCATCCGGGCTTCCTCTATTGCTTTTATAATAACCGAGAGACCGGGAGCTGTTAATACTAATGCCGCCGCCGCCCGTGCAGCATCGGTTGCTCCGCTAACGGCAATACCAATATTTGCCTGTTTTAGCGCCGGTGCATCGTTAACTCCATCCCCTGTCATACCTGCAATATGACCCCGAGCTTGCAACGCTTTAACAATTTCGTATTTATGTTTTGGAAACACTTCTGCAAATCCATCGGCTTTTTCTACTTTCTCAAGCATTTTTGATGAAAGGTCTTCTTCATCTACTCCCTTCTTAAAAAACTCGCTTGCTGTGTGAATATTAGTTTTAAGTCCCAATTCCGAGGCAATTTGTTTTCCTATTGCTGCATTGTCTCCTGTAACCATCTTGACTTCAATGCCGTGTTCCTGTGCACGTTTTATCATATCTGCCGAATCTTCGCGCGGCGGATCGAATAACGGCAGTAATCCTAAAAATTTCCAATTATTATTTTCATCGGTTCGAGCAACCCCAAGCGTACGATATCCCTTTTTAGCATATTCATTAACTTTGGTTTGTATGGATTCCACTTTTTCTTTAGGAAGATTACACATATCAATAATAACTTGCGGCGCTCCCTTTGTTACTTTAAAAGAGCTTCCGTCTTTTGCTGTGATTTCTGCTTCTGTACGCTTATGAACCGGATCGAAGGGGAAAAATTTCTGCTGGGTGTAGAGTTCTAAAACTTTTGGATCCGAAAGACCGGCGATAACTGCTAAATCGATTGCATCTTGATTTTCAGCTTTAGATGCTAATGCTCCCGCAAGAACAACATCCTGCTGATTATCCGCACCGAATGGCGCGGGTTCCCCCAGTGTAAGCTTATTCTGTGTTAAAGTTCCGGTTTTGTCCGAGCATAAAATGTCCATTCCCGCCATTTCTTCAATTGATTCTAACCGGGTTACAATGGCTTTTTTCTTTGCAAGCACCATTGCCCCGATAGCCATTGTTACGGAAAGAACAGCAGGCATAGCGGCTGGAATGGCTGCGACTACTAAAATTAATGTGAATTGAATTAAAGTAATAAATGAAGAACCTCTGAAAAGTTCATCGAGAACAAGAATAGCTGCAAGTCCCAAACTCAAATAGATTAGGTAATCCCCAATCTTCAAAACAGCTTTTTGAAAGTGAGATACGGATTTTGCCTCGGATACGAGCTTGGCGGTTTGTCCAAAGAAAGTGTCTTTTCCCGTTGTAATTACTAATGCCACCATTTCTCCTTGTTTAGCAATAGACCCCGAGAAAACAATTTCTCCTGCCTTTCTCGTTACCGGCAGCGACTCACCGGTTAATGCAGATTGATCGACGCTAAGGTAATCACCTTCTATCAATTTTGTATCAGCGGGAATAATGTCGCCGGGTCTTATTCGTACAATGTCGCCGGGTACTAATTGTGAAGAGTCCACTTCCATCCATTTTCTATTACGCTTAGCGCGACCTTTCATAGCCAATTGTTTTTTTAAAGCTTCAACTGCACTGGCTGCCTGGTGTTCCTGCCAGAAACCGACAGAAGCATTGAATAGGAGAAGAAACAAAATAATAAAAAAATCGGGCCAATGCTGAATGGTTGCGGAAAGTATAGCTGCAATTTCAATCATCCAGGGAATAGGTCCCCAAAAGTAAGATAGAAATTTAAGCAGCGCGCTTGCCTTTTTTTCTTCAAGAGCGTTTGGTCCGAACTGCTTAAGTCTTATTTCAACTTCCTCTTGTGATAGTCCGTTTTGTAGATCGACATTAAGCTGTTTTAAACTTTCTTCAATTGTAAGTTTACTAAAATCGATACCGGTTTTTAAATTATCCATTTTTTCTCCTCTATACTTAAGATGATCTTCACTAAATATATAGAATGATTCATTGTTTTATAATTCCTACAGCAGCGTAGTTGCAAAAAATAAATTACGAACAGAATACACCGATTTATGAATCGGAAAAAATTCTTAAATCTAAAATTGTTAATCCTTGTTCGTTATTTAATAAGCACAAAATTTTCGTTCAAAAAAAACGAAGACTTAACTTGCAATACTACAGTTAGCATTAAATCCATCATTATAATAATAAGCCGAAGCTAAAAAGAGCAATGGGCTTGCAATCGAATCGGCTTTTTGAATAAAATAGAAACAAAATTCAGCCCTATATAACTTTCAAGAGAAAGCACATCTATAAAAAATTACTTTCTTCTGAGTAACGTTAGCTAATTATTTACGTACAGACATTCCGATTATTAACATTGCAATTCCGTCAACAAAAAGACTAATGCCAATAAACAAACCAACAAGCCAGACGGAACTGAACGGCCATCCTATTAAAAATATTATCGCCAATAAAAACGAAATTATTCCATCCGTTATCATCCATACCCAGCCCCGGTAAGGACGAAATTCCAGACCGAACATAATTCCTGCAAATCCATCCAATAAAAAATATATTATTAAAAGTAAACCCACTGCTGCAATTCCGGTTATCGGGTAAACAAGCAGCAGTATTCCTATTAATACTAATGTAGCAGGTTTAAACCAGGCAATCCATTTTGTGTTATAACTTTGTATTACATGGTAAGCAGAAATTACCCCGCCGATTACAAGTACCCATCCGATAAAGTAAGACAATGCTAATGCAGTTATTTCCGGCAGGAAAATAGCAACGATACCTGCGAGCAAAAGCAAAACACCTGCAATTACAGAATGTAACCTGAACTGCTTCAGCAGCTCATCGGTATCAAAATATTGTTTCATTTCTTTTCCGTTTTATAATTAATATATAGTTGTAGTTCTTTCAAAACACCCGGTTATAATTTATCAACCAGGTCGTCGATACCGGTTCTTTTCCGTTTACGTACATGAACGATAGTAGCAATAATAGCCAATATGAAAAAAAGAATTCCAAAAGGAACAGGATTAAAAAATTCGTACGAATAATAATCCAGCCAGGCAAAAATTATAAAAGCTATTGAAAAGTACATAAAAAACAGTCCCAGGATATGCCCGATTTTAAAATGACTCTTTGCTTTTCTTTTTTTTGTGTTATTCATAATATATTACGTTTTTATTTATTTGATAATAAAACAGTAAGTTTTAATATTTAAAACTTATTTAATTTGTATGAGTTTTATGGGCATTTATTCCTGCAATTAAGAGAACAATTCCATCGACAAATAAGCTGATACCAACAAACAATCCTACAAACCAGTAAGAATCGAATGGCCACCAAAGAAATAACATTGTTGCTAATATCAGTGAAATAATGCCGTTGAATGTCACCCATCCCCATCCTTTTGACGGATAGGTTTCAAAGGCAAACAAAAAATTAGTACCGGCATCCATAAGAAGGTAAAAAGCCAAAAGTAAACCTACTGCCGCTACCCCGGGGAAAGGAAAGATTATTAATAATGCCCCCGAAATAATTAACAGCAGCGGCTTAATCCAATCTATCCATTTCTTAAATGGGCTTTTTATAAGATGATAAATGAAAAATATTCCACCGAATACTAAAAACCATCCTATGAATATTGTAACTGTTAGGGAGGATATTACAGGCAGAAGCATTCCGGCAATTCCCAAAATAATGAATAAGATACCTGTTAATATGGAATGTTTCTTAAATCTTTTTAAGAATACTTCGTTCAGTGTTTCCTCGTTCATATCCATTTCTCCTTTTATTTATTTAAACTAACTCAAGTTGACCGCCACAAATCTTTAACTGTTAAAACAGTTAGTAATTAGGGCTTTTCGTTTCATTAACACCGGGAATAATCCCGGTGTTAATGGAATAAACACTTACCATTTTAACCGTTTACCAAAACAACCGGTCAACTTGAGACCTTTAAAAAGGCATTTGCCTTTTATCATTAAAATAGCAACCTCACAGGAGTGGTCACTAGCAGTAAACTAAAACATAACAATCTCATAAGTTCTCCGGGTTCAAACTCACATTTTCTTTTTACTTCCTTTAATCAGCTTCCTTTCACTGAATAATAATTCAACTACTATTATTGTCAGGTAAAATATAATAACCCAAATTAGCTGTCTTCTGTTTGTCTGCCACAAATAAACATAAAGAATTACCCACGAAATTATCGACAGGATAAATCCGGTAAGCGGAACAGCCAAATTTATTTTTATCACATCTTTCAGCCGGAGTGCAGCTATATTTATCGACGCAAAGATCAATAAAAACGTTGAGCTTGCAAATGATGAAATAATAGTTAAGTCGGCTATGTTTACAAAAATTATTGTTACTGCAGAAATTATAATTAAGCTAATGTAGGGAATATCTTTTGTACGTTCTTTGTAAGAGAATACTTTTGGGAGATCTTTTTCCTGAGACATAACCATTGCCAATCTTGCAGTACCGAACATAGTTGCATTTATGGCAGAAGAAGTTGAAAGGATTGCTGCTAAGCTTATAAGCACGAAACCGAGATGACCTAAAAACGGGTTTGCTGCTACGGCTAATGCGTATTCTTTATATTTGTGGATTTCTGCCGGGGTTAAATTACCGATAGCTACCAGTGAGACAAGAATATAAATAACTAAAGTAATTAAGATTGAATAAATTATTGCTTTGCGTAAATTTTTCCCGGGATTTTCCATCTCATGAATCGCATTCGGAATTAATTCAAATCCTTCATAAGCCACAAAGATAAGTGCAGCGCCAACCAGAACACCGTTAACACTTTTATCAAATACAGGCAGTATCTTTTCGGTTTGCAGAGAGTATAGCCCTATAACTCCGAACAGCAGCAGCAAAAAAACCTTTACCATAACAATCAATTCTTCGGTTTCGCCCGCTGCTTTAATTCCGTAAAGATTGATTCCGAGAAATATTAAAATAATGAGTGATGACAGTAAATGTCGAATTGCCCCGACATATTCTGCCTGACTCGAAAGTGCGGCACCATACGCACTAAAAGTAAAAGCATAGAGTGAAAGAGTCCCGATATATCCGACAATTAAGAGCCAGCCGCCAATACCGGCTACATTTTTATTCTTAAAAGCATGTTCCAGATAAGTAAAGCTACCGCCATCGGAGCGAAATTGAAGACCCAGCTTTGAATATGAAATACCTGTAAGCAAAGCTATTATTCCACCTATGGCAAAAGCTATATAAGCAGCGTGCCCGGCTAAATCGATTGATAAACCGAGTACAGAAAAAATACCGCCGCCCACCATACCGCCCACCCCCATAGCAATCAGCTCTTTTAAGTTAAGTTTTTTTGTGGTGCTCATTTTAAGATTTAATTATTTATAAAATATTTGAAAATTATCTTACAAGTATTACACTAACGGGAGCTTTCCGTGAAACCTTCTCGGCGGTGCTGCCTAAAAGCATTTCTTCAACTTTACTGTGTCCCTGGTAACCCATAATAATTGATGACACTTCGAACGATTTTGCGATATAAAGTATTTGCGGGAAAGGAATACCCTCGGTAATTTTTGTAATTACTTTTAATCCTGCATCTTCCAATTCTTTTTCCCAGACCGACATTTTTTCTTTGACACTTTTTAGGATCTCGCCCTGGATATCAAGGTTATCGATAGAGAAGCTGTCGATGTAGGCGCTGTATGCATATAATCTTTCATCCATTACGTGCAACATAATTACTTCCTCGATGTTGCAGCTACTCATTTTTATAAGTTCATCTTTTGCTTTAGCAGATGCTTCCGAGAAATCTGTGGGGTATAGAATTTTTTTAAGCATTATTAATCACCTTGTAAATTTTATTATTCAGTTGATTTATGAAAAGCATGTAATTTATGTCTTCTGAAAAATTTTGCGTACAACTTATTTTCTTTCAATAAATTCCTGTAAAAAAATACTTTTACGGTATCATTAAATAAGAACCAAATACAAACATAAACAGTTACTATAATACCCCACTTCCACCCTATAGCCGGAATAAAAATACCATAGACACCAATCAGTAGCCCAAAAATAGCGGTAGAAAATGAAGCAATTAAAAGAATTTTAGAAGGGAATGGTTTTTTGAAAAACCAATCGGGTGTTCTTGTATTAAAAATAGTTCCATGACCAGCCATGATTAATTTAGTGAAAATAACTGCCTGGATCATCGGCTGCGTTAAATTTGTATATGTTTCCAGCAAGAAGAATATAAGGAATGACGAGATAACTCCTGCAATACCCAATAATGTTGAAAGCCCGAATAATTCTTTGTTGTCCCATCTTACGGGTTTGTCATCAATTTTTGTGTTATCGTAAGCGATTGATAAAATAGGGATATCATTTAATAATGCGAGCATAATTATCATTATTGCCGTTACAGGATAAAAGTTGAATAATAAAATTGCGAATGTCATAAATAAAATCACTCTAATTGTTTCGGCAATCCTGTAAATAGCATAACTTTTCATTCTTTCGAAAATTATTCTTACCTGTTTAATGGCATCAATTATAACGGAAATACCGGGAGCCAATAAAACAAGATCGGCAGCAGCTCTTGCCGCATCAGTGGCACCGGATACTGCAATTCCGGCATCGGCTTTTTTAAGTGCCGGTGCGTCGTTCACACCATCGCCGGTCATTCCTACAATATGGTTACCCTTCTGAAGTTTATCAACAATCAGATATTTATCTTCGGGAAATACCTGTGCAAACCCGCTGGCTTGTTCGATTAAACGGATAATATCGGATTCGTGTTTTTTAACATGATCCGGTGCGAGGTTTTCTGTTTTAAATCTTTTTTCCAGCTCGCAGGTAATTTCTTTAGCAAATTCTTTTGCTTTTGTTTCCGGCAGCTCGGGTTTTAATTTTTGATGAATTGCTTTGGCAAGAATCTCAGTCATCGCGATGAATTCCTTGTCAGATGTGTTTTTTAATATATCCGCTTCAAGAATATTTGGTTCTAAACCGAGTTTTAATGCAATCTGGTTTGCTATGGCTACATTATCGCCGGTAACCATTTTAATATCCAGCCCTAACTTTTTAGCATTGGCAATTGTATCTTTTGCATCGTCTCTCGGCGGATCGAACAGCGGAATTAAACCAACATAACGGAAATCTTTATCGTCTTTCTTTTTTACCGCAACACCTAGGGTTCTGTAACCCTTTTCAGCAAAATCGTTAACAGGATTCATTACTGTTTCTGGTTTGATGTTGTTGCCTGCTAATTTAAGAATAACCTGCGGAGCGCCTTTTGTTACAATCAGTTCTTCCGAATCGGATTTAACGACAGCTTTGGTTCGTTTGTTAACAGGATCGAACGGTGTGAATTTTTCCACTTTGAATTTTAATAGCTCGTTATATTTTTTATGTTTTTTCAGGTAGTCAAAGACAGGGGTTTCTATAGGATCTTTATTTTCTTCTTTTGATGCGAGTCCGGCATATAACATCAAATCATCGGTAGTGTAATTTCCAAATGTTACAGGATCAGAAACCGTCATTATATTTTTAGTTAGTGTGCCGGTTTTATCGGAACATAAAATATCAATTCCGGCTAATTCTTCTATTGCAGCAAGCCGGCTTACGATTGCCTGTTTCTTGGCAAGGTTCATAGCCCCCACAGCCATTGTAACTGTAAGCACCGCGGGAAGAGCAACGGGTATTGCCGCAACGGTTAAGACTAATGTAAAGCGTAATATCTCAAGCATATTTTCATCGCGGTAAACTGCTGCTAAAAGAATTATTGCAGCCATAATAATTGTAAGAAATATTAAATAATTACCAACCTTTATAACCATTTCCTGAAAATGGCTTCGCTGCTCTTTTTCTGCTTTTGCAACGAGTGCAACGGTTTTACCGAAATATGTATTTAGTCCCGTACTGGTTACAACGGCAATCATCTCGCCCTGCTTTGCAACAGAATTGGCATAGGCGGTATCGTTTGTATGTTTTGTAACGGGGAGAGATTCTCCTGTTAATGCAGACTGGTCAATCTGCATATATTCGCCTTCAATAAGTTTTACATCTGCGGGAAGGATTTCACCTATTTTAATTTTAATTATGTCTCCCGGCACAAGTTCTTTCGCATTAATATCGGCGAACTTCCCATCTCTTAATACCGTAGCCCTGTGCGCAAGCTTTCCTTTCAAGACTTTTAATGCATTCAGCGCTTTGCTTTCCTGCCAGAAATCCATTCCTGCATTTACAAAGAGCAGGGCTGAAATTATTCCAAAATCTTCCCACTTCTGAACTGCAGCCGATAACCCGGCGGCAACTTCAATCATCCAGGGAATAGGACCCCAAAACCGTCTGAATATTCTGTGAAACAGGGTTTCTTCCTTTTCGGGAATTTCATTCAGCCCGTATTTTTCAACACGGCTTTTGGCTTCTTCGTTTGTTAATCCTTTCTTAGGATCGACATTAAATTCTTTAAGAGTTTCCTCTATAGTTAACTTAGCATAATCCTTTTTAGTATTAGCCATAGTTTACTCAATTATATTTTTATCATTTATTCTGTTTTTGCATCTTTAAATTATTCCGTTTTATCCTTTAGAAAATAGGATGCTGTTTCAGAAACAATCTTTTTAACTTCATCACCCGAGATCACTTCTTTTTGCTCTAATAATACGGCAATGTTGTCCAGCGTTTTTCTATTTTCTGTTAAAATTTTATGTGCACGTTTGTGATTATATTCAATTATTTTTTTCACTTCAGAATCTATCAAACGAGCTGTTTCTTCACTGTAATTTTTCTCGGTTCCATAATCTACATCGAGGTAAAGCGATTTTTGATGCTTACCGTAAGTTAGCGGACCTAACTTTTCGCTCATTCCAAGGTCGCAAACCATTTGCCTGACGATTGCACTTGCACGCTCGAGGTCGTTGGATGCGCCGCTTGAAATATCGCCGAAGATTATTTCCTCTGCAACTCTACCACCTAATAGAATCGCAATCTGATCGTTCAATTCGTTTTTGGTTGATAAGAATTTTTCATGAACAGGAAGCTGAAGTGTATAGCCGAGCGCCCCCATTCCACGCGGAATGATAGAGACTTTATGCACAGGTTCGCCGGTTGGTACAATTACGGCTACCAAGGTATGTCCCGATTCATGGTAAGCAACACGGTGCTTTTCAGCTTTATCGAGAGTTCTGCTTTTCTTTTCCGGTCCTGCTATCACCCTGTCGATCGCTGCTTCAAAATCACTCATCATAACAGCGTCATGTTTATGACGCACTGCCATAAGAGCGGCTTCGTTTGCAATGTTTGCCAGGTCTGCGCCTACAAATCCCGGTGTACGTTGAGCAACTACATTCAGGTCCACATCATCAGCTAATTTTAATGTTTGCACGTGGATTTTAAGAATT
>BDSV01000116.1 GCA_002898075.1 bacterium BMS3Abin03 | reverse complement strand
TATTTTTGTCTTCGTTTATTTATTAATTTTGCTCAATCAATTCTTTAAATACTAACACTCATCCAAAATGGTTAATCCTTATTTTAACCACAACAGATGAGCAAAATATTTGATATTTTTATACCGGTAATAATTGATGCACTGCTGATTTGTATCAATTAAAATATATTGATTGAAAAGTGTAATTAAAAGGAGTATATCATGTTAACAAATGTAATGCTTTCTACCGATGATGAAGCCTTGCGTGAGAAAGTGAGCGAATTTGTCTCATGGGTTCCAAAACAACTTTTGTTGGATATGGATGCAGATAAAGTAACTTACCCTAAAGAATTCTTGCAGGAAGCGGGAAGACGTAATCTATTAGGACTTCGATTTCAACCTGAATGGGGAGGAGCCGGATTGCCATGGACATCGGAAATGGTTGCGTTAGAGGAGATTGGAGTGTTGGGAACTGCCTTAGGTTGTCTTTATGCTTTAGTTTCTATTGTTGGTGAAGCTATTCATGTATTCGGTACCGATGAACAAAAAGAGAGATTTTTAAAGCCTCTGATAAAAGGTGAGATCGGTGCTGCAGAGGGATTAACCGAGCCGAGAGGAGGTTCGGATTTTTTTGCAGCTACTACAATTGCCAGACGCGATGGAGATATGTTTTATCTAAACGGTCAGAAACGTTTTGTGGTTGGAGCTGAAGGAGCCGATGTTATTCTTGTATATGGTAAAGTCGAAGGAATCGAGGATCCCAAGAAAGCAATGACTGCATTTTTAGTTGAGCGTGGTACCGGTGTAAAAGTAGAACATCTTTATGGTTTAATGGGTACACGCGGCGGCGGCACGGGAAGACTGGTATTTAGAGATGCACCTGTTCCGATGGAAAATGTTTTAGGCGGTGAAGCCGGAATCGGAAATGGTACAAAAGTGTTTCATCAAATGATGATTCCTGAACGAATGACATCCGCCGGTGCTGCTATTGGAATGGCGCGTGCAGCTATTGAGATTGCAGCACGATATGCCGATAAGCGTAAAGCGTTCGGTCAGAAAATCCGTTCATTCGAAGCAGTAAGTTTCAAGATTGCCGAAAGTATTACACTGCTGGATGCCTCGAGAGCATTGAATTTTACCGCTGCAAAAAATATCGATTCAAATGAATCTAATAGTAAAATCCGCCGGCTTGTCTCCGAAGCAAAAAAATTCTCTACCGATTCAGCATGGACTATCGTAAATAATGCTATGCAGGTTTTGGGTGGAATTGGTTATACAGATATTTTTCCGGTTGAACGGTTTCTACGTGATGTACGTTTAATAACTATCTGGACCGGAACAAACGAGATAATGGATTTAGTTATTCAGCATGAATTTTACAAAGAATTTTTAGCTGATCGACCTAAAGGCAGGGATATTGAGAAGGATGCCGCCGGTGCTGATTTTACAGATGAAAAAGTTTATAACGATTAAAAAAGGCGGTTGTCTCAAAAGTACTGATTTTTTTGTCTTTCCCGTGGAAACGAATAGGCATCGACTTAAGAATTGTTTTTCCCGCCTTTGTCGGGACTGACCGATAAAAAGGCAATTTTTATTGAATTACCGCTACTTTCAAGTCGTGGATTAAATTGAATAATACGGTATTGGCTTTAGCCACAATTGAAGAAGGAGTTGCGGCTAAAGCCCTAATATACTTGGGCTTACAAGTCCCCCGACTTAAAGAGTTCGTGTGAAAATCCTTTTAAAACGGTTAAACAATTATTGTATTTTTTATTCATATTCTCACGATTTAAATCGTGGGCTGCTTTAAATTCATAATTTTAACACGATCTCTAAAGCAGACGGGAAATGATATTCCCTTTTTGAATAATGAATATTGAACAAAGAATGATGAATTTAGAACTTTTTAATTCATATCAATTCCCGTTCGATTCATCGAACGGACTAATAAAACAAAACACACACTAATCGGGCTTCAGCCCCATTAAAACACTGCAATGCGGCTGAAGCCGGTTTTGTTTATACTCTGTTTTTAAGTCCGTCAGCTAAAGCAGACGGCAAGTGATAACTTTTTTGAATAATAAACATCGATTAACGATTTTTGATTTTAGAAGTTTTATGAATATAAAGATCTGTATTATCAGGTAGATAATGACACCAAAGGTGTCAAACGTTAATAGCGAACAGAAACATTAACCTGTTCATAACAGCCATAACCTGGTTGAAGGCATTTGTTAATAAAAGCACTTTCCTTCGATACCTTCGGAATCGTTCAATCATATTGGCATACCAACTTTTTATAAACATTCGACTGCTTCGCATTCATTTTTCATTCGTCCCTTGCGGGACTTTTTATTCTTCCGGCTTTTCTTCTTTCCCGCCAATAAATTGACGGGCTAATTTTATTTATCCCTTCGGGATACTTTCATTTCAATATTATTTACTGAAGTTACGCAAAATCATAAAGACAGCATGTTATACACGCAAAAGCGGGCATCCACTATGTAAAAATAAACGAAGAAATAGATTCCCACTTTCCCCGATGAATCGGGACAGGCAGTGGGAATGACAATCTTGTAAAATTTACTTTTAAGACATCCTCTTTTAAATTTATTTTAATGATTTGACAATCAGGTTTTAAATCTGGAAATAGCACTCAACCTGTTTATCGCTTTGTCTAGTGCGGTTTTAGCGCGAACCTCATCGATTTTTTCTTCTTTCTTTTTAGCAAGCCGCTCCTTTGCTTTTTTCTTTGCCAGTTCCGCTCTGCTTATGTCGATATCCTCGACACGTTCCATAGAATCTGCAAGGATCAGAACATTATTATTCAGCACTTCAATCGTTCCGCCGCCCGTAGTAAAATACTGAACGTTATCTCCTTTTTGTACCGTAACAATACCAATTTCAAAAGTACTCATCAAAGGGGCATGGTTTCTAAGAACCTGAAATCCGCCTTTGGTACCCGGAACCGTAATGGAATCCACTGTATCCTGATAAATTACTTTTCCCGGTGTGGTTATTTCTAAATTTATTTGTGCCATACCTATTTCATCTTCTTAGCTTTTTCAACGGCTTCTTCAATTGTACCGACATAAAGGAATGCGGCTTCCGGTAGTTCATCATATTCACCGTCGATAATGCCTTTGAATGCCCTGATAGTATCTTCAAGTTTTACATATTTACCCGAAACACCGGTAAACTGCTCGGCTACGAAGAATGGCTGACTAAAGAATCTTTGTATTCTTCTCGCTCTCCGAACTATTGTTTTATCTTCGTCCGAAAGTTCGTCCATACCGAGGATGTTGATAATATCCTGTAAGTCTTTATAATGCTGAAGAATCTCTTTGCAGTTTTTAGCAACATCGTAATGTTCCTGACCGATTACACCCGGTTCAAGAATTCTCGAGGTAGAATCCAAAGGATCGACGGCAGGATAAATACCAAGCTCGGCAATCTGACGGCTCAATACTGTAGTTGCATCGAGGTGAGAGAATGCAGCCGCAGGTGCAGGATCCGTCAAGTCATCTGCAGGAACATAAATTGCCTGAACGGATGTAATCGATCCTTTATCAGTCGAGGTGATTCTTTCCTGCAGCATGCCCATCTCAGTTGCAAGGTTCGGCTGATAGCCAACTGCCGACGGCATACGACCGAGCAAAGCGCTAACCTCGGAACCTGCCTGTGTAAACCTGAATATGTTATCGATAAAAAGAAGAACATCTCTTCCTTCGTCGTCTCTAAAATACTCGGCAATAGTAAGCCCAGTTAATCCGACTCTTAATCTTGCACCCGGAGGTTCGTTCATCTGTCCGAATACGAGTGCCGTTTTATCGAGCACGCCTGATTCTTTCATTTCGAGCCAGAGATCATTTCCTTCACGGGTTCTTTCGCCAACACCGGAAAATACAGAGTAACCGCCGTGCTGGGATGCAATGTTATGGATAAGCTCCATAATAATAACCGTCTTGCCAACACCTGCGCCGCCGAACAATCCCGTCTTACCGCCTTTGGAATACGGCTCCAATAAGTCAACTACTTTTAAACCTGTTTCATACATTTCATTTTGTGTAGTGAGGCTTTTAAATGCTGGTGCGGGTCTGTGTATCGGATATCTTTTCTCGGTTTTAATTTCACCTAATCCGTCAATTCCTTTTCCAATTACGTTTATCAACCTTCCCAGCGTATTCGGACCGACGGGAATTGTTATCGGTTCGCCCAAGTCGAATGCATCCATGCCCCTTACCAAGCCGTCTGTTGTATCCATCGCAACCGTACGAACCCTGTCCTCGCCCAAATGCTGCTGAACTTCGCATATCAATTCATCTTTAACTCCTTCGGTAGTTGTACGGGGAATTTTAATAGCATTCAATATGTCGGGCAAGTGCCCTTCTTCAAATTCAACATCAACTACAGGACCGATTACCTGTATGATTTTACCTTTTTTATGGTCTGCCATTCCTGTTCCTTAAATATTTAAAATTAGAAAAGTAAAATTAAAGATAAGGTCTTTTTTATACAAACATTTTGCATAAAATGAGGTATCTATTTCTGCTCTTTTTTACAGAGGCGGATCTCTGATTGCCTGCTTAATGAAAATCAGTCAAATTCCCTGTAGAATGATCAACTTCCGATTACAAAAATTATCTCCAAAGTAAAATAAAATATTTACATTTGGTCAGGACATTGCCCTTAGCAACAAAATTTTATTTTAAAAGTATCATCTTATTTGAAAGCGAGTAGCCACCCACAGTTAATCTGTACATATAAATTCCGCTCGGTAAACTGGATGCATTAAATTCAACTTCATAAGTTCCGGCAGATTTTTCTTCGTTTACCAAAGTGGCAACTTTTTTTCCTAAAACATCATATACTTTTAATTGTACAGACGGGGCATGCCCCGTCTCTACAAAAGGAATTGTGAATTTTATTTTTGTTGTTGGATTAAATGGGTTCGGATAGTTTTGGTAAAGTGCAAAAGCATCCGGAGAATTAATTTCATCTTCCACATCCGATACTACACCAAAATTAAATTCGGCTATAACCGGCAGATGATCAGAAACATCATACAGCGCATTAGCTATTGCCGGACTTACGCTATTATTCTCAGGGTAATTTATCGACAGGTTAAAATGATCTCCGTCGTTGCCATAAGCCCAATAAGAGCCGGGAACATAATCGATATTACCTTCATCGATCAGGGACTGGGAGACAAGTATAAAATCGAACCTATCATCCAAACCACCGCTTGAACCACCATCCGGTAATTGTCCGATACGGGTTGACTGGGTGTGGATGCCTGCAAAATTCATATTGTTGTGCCAGTCACCTGGTGAGTTAATCGGGTCGAGAAGATAGCCGTTCCCATTCTGGTTTAATAATTTTACATAAGCTGCTTCGCTGGACCTGTAAAGATTAAGATCGCCGACTAAGATAAAATTCGTTTCAGGAGGTAATGCATCTGTACGAAATCTAAGAATATTTGCTTCACCATAGCGTTTGTTTTCGTCTGAAGGATCGCTTCCGGCTTTTAAATGTGCGGAATAAATAATTATTGTATCCTGAGTAATCTTATGATAAACCGTAAACTGGGAAATATTTCTTAAAGGTGTATTAATAGGAATGTTGCTGATAAAAGCAATTAAAGAATCCTTATAGAAAATAGCATTATCGGTATCGTACCCGTTTATAAAAGTGCCTGCCTGATATTCGCTACCCAAAACTGCACTTAAGAATAAATTAACTGCCGATTGGGATATGATTTCCTGCACGACCACTATATCCGGGTTAATAGCTTCAAGTATTACGCTGAATTCAGGATTTTTCTGAGCCGTATTATTCGGATAATTAAGCAGATTATACGTAACTATTTTAACTCTTTCCTGTGCAAACGAAAACGAGTAACAGATAAATATTAATGTCAGTAAAATTCCGGTTATCGATCTTAGTCTTTTCAATTTAATTCCTCATAATTCTGTTGAAAGTACAAATCTTAAAATTCTGTTATTGCCGGTATCGGCTACATATAAAGTTTTATCGAAAAATGCAACACCGTGCGGTTGACTGAAAATACCGGGTCCGCCAAACGACTGCAGTTCGTCTCCGAACGAGTTAAATTTATAAATACTATCTTTTCCCGCATCCGCTATAAAAATATTCCCGGAATTATCAAGTGTACTCCCTTCCGGTCTTTCAAAACGGTTGGGCACCACAAAATCGATACCGGATTCAGGCGAAAAATTACTCACATATCTCTGGTCGATCGGTGTAATCTGGTAATGCAGCCAGTTTGCTTTAAAGTTGGTTCCGCCGGTTAATGTAACAACAATGTCAATTGTCTGATTTTTAAATGATGTGAGGGAGCTAATATTATAAGCAGAAACCGGTCCCTGCCCTAATGGATCAATATTCGGGACTCTGCCAACAAGGGTGTCACCCTTATTAACACCGTCAAAGGATTTTTTCGGAAAGAATATTAATAAAGAATTGTCAGGATCGATAAAGCTTGAATTATTCGGACCCGTACGTGAAATATAAAATGAATTATCGTAAAAAACGCATACACCCGTATATTCCACTTCCGGTCTGTTTAAATCTACGGCTCTGGGAAGCAACTTTGTTATCGGTGCAGATTCAATTTGATGACCGACAGCAAAAAGATCAAGTTTATAAACAGCGCTGAATGTTTGTGTTGAGCCGTTAACTGTAGTATCGAACTGAGCTACTACAATTAAATTCAATCTGTAATCCTGTGCGAGCGCTACCGGATGTTTTATGCTCCGGGTTCCAAGAATCTGCCCGTCTAAATTATGCATTACAATCCTGTTATTATCTGTGTCTGCCACATAAATAAAAGGTTCCTTACCGACCATCACATCCTGCGGTTTGTTATATCCTTCCCAAACAGGATTCAACTGGATATAAACCGTATCGCCGCCAATATTAACATTATCGTCTTTAACGTCTATTTCATTTAAATCCAACTTTTGACCACAGCTATAAATAAATATCGTAAATGCTGATAAAACAAGGAGTAATATGATTCTTTTAAAATTCATTAGAAACCCAGAATGATTGAAAATCTATGAGCAGAGCCAAGCCGCTGAAAGTTGGAAAACGAATAATCAAGAGTGAATTCCGCAATACTGATAGGTACATTTAATCCTGCTCCAAACGAATAATCCTGCTCATCCACATTAAATTTATAGCCACCCCTAATGAATAATATCTTATTCCAAACATATTCCAAACCAACGGCAAAATTCTCGCTATTATCATTCGGATGATTTAACTGCAGGGAAGTTGTAAGCTTATGCTCCTTCGATTCATAGGGTTCAAAAGCAAATCCTATTCTAAACATTGTAGGCGGAGCAAACGATTGCCAATCCGATTTTTTCCTCTTCCCTACTAAAACAACCTCCCCGTCGGGAGCAAGCTCTGCACCAAAGTTCGATACAACAACAGCAAACCTGGTAGAGCCAAGCCCGGTCCAATAATAGGTACCCAGGTCAATCATTACACCGCGCATTTTTAACTTATCCAGAGTTTCTTCGATATACCTAACCGTTGCGCCAAAACTAAATTTATCGGTCATCTTTTGTGAATAAGTTACTGCAATAGCTAAATCGCTAAAGCTAAAAAATTGCCCGGTACCGAAAGGTGCAAACTCGGTAGTAACCGGCATATCGTCCATAGACAAACCGGTTAACGAAACACCAATAGCGTAATTTCCACCGAAGTGATAAACCCCTCCCAAAAAGTCATGGTTAATATCTACGACCCATTTATTATGTGAAAAAATAACCTGGTTTTTCTCAAACTGAACTAAACCGGCAGGATTCCAGTATAAAGCGGAAGCATCGTTGGAAATAGCAATAAACGCATCGCCAAGAGCCGAAGCTCTTCCGCCGACACCGATTTTTAGAAATTGAGCTGTAGAAATTCCGGCTCTCTGTCCACCTAACACAGGAATAAGCTGTGCATCTGCTTTAGACCAGCTAAAAAATAAAACTAACGATATGAGAATAAATTTTTTCATTTTAAAACTTAAACGATATTCCGAATCTTATATTCCTCCTGGTTAAATATCTTGCAGGATTAAAAGGAAATGGCTGAATTGGTGCCTGTACATCGGGAAATCTCGGATCGTTCCAACTGCTCGGTACATCATCGCCTTCCTCATAAGCTCTTCCGGTTACCGGGTTTATAATTGTTGCATTTTTTGTATCCAGCAGATTATTTACTTCGACGGTTAGAGAAACAGATGCATTGCCCAGTCGGAAATATTTTTCAAAATTTAGATCGATGTAAAACCAGTCGTCTCCAATCTTACCGAATCTCACATCCCGAACAAATTCGTATTCTTTCCTGCCCTGTTCGTCGATGCTTCCGGTAAATACCGCAGGTGTATATCTTCTACCGGACTCATAGAAAATTCTGAAATATAAATTCCAGCCGTCAAGTATCCCTTTGCCAAATCCAAACGAACCTTCTTCTACATAAAAGTTTGCAGATAAGGTTGCGGTAATCGGGCGATCCCAGGATAGGAATTGTTCTTTGATCGATTCCTGAAGATCACCTCTTAAAACAAGAACACCCTCATCGGCAGAAGAGCTTTTGCCGGTTACAATTGCATACGCAAAAGTTGCATAGCCGGTAAACCATTTGGCGGCACGTTTTTTAAATTCAATTTCTACTCCTCTAGAGCGGGCGTAATCGGTATTTACATAAGTTATAAATCGCTGGGCAGCTAATCTTGCCGATTTAACTTTTGCGGTTCTTGTATTAACATAATCGAATATATCTTTATAATAAGCGGTAACAGTTAAAACATCATCGGGCGTAAATTGAGTTTTTAATCCCAATTCATAAGCTACAGTTGTTTCAGGGTCTAAATTCGGATTGCCGAACTTCTGAAACGATGATTGTGAATTAAGCGGATTCAGCTTAGCATAGACGAACTGGGGTTTAGGCCATTTGCTGAAATGACCGTACGAAAAGTACAATGTTTGATTATCTGAAACCGGGTGCGAAATACCGAGACGCGGACTTAATCTCGCCTTCCAACGCCTGTTTCCAAACCAGCCGAAAGTATTATTATAATATTCTTTACGAATTTCGTCGGGAATAGTAAGAACATCGGGATTGTTAACCGCATCATCTACATACTTACCCGGGAACCAATAATCTAGTCTTAATCCAAAATTTATAATCATTCCGCCGAAGTTAATATTATCCTGTGCATAAAAATCACCAACCGCCGGATAGACTTTATAAATGTCATTATTCAAACCTAGCTGACCAACCCAGGGTTTATAAACATCGAGCATCTGCATTTCCTGAAATTGCAGGTTAAACCCGGCTTTGAATTTATTTTTTTCATCGAAAAAGCTCGTGATGTCTCCCTTCAAAGAATATTCTTCCAGGTAGTGATCGCGATAAGTATAAGGATTACCTACATCCCAGAAACCGTCACCGGGTATTACTCCAATAGTATCGCGCGTTTCGTTAAAATACTGAATAGGAAAGTTCACGAAATCTGTAGGTTCTGTATAAGAATTATAGTTAGCCCCGTTTGCATCGGCACGCAGGTTAGTAAAGAAATAGCTGAGTTTTACCTCATAAAACGTACTGGGGTTAAGTGTGTGAGTTATGCTGATATTATGGAATAGATTATTATGTGTGAACGTATTTGCATTATCTAAAATATTCTGAAAAGTATATTGATAACCGGGCGAGGGTTCAACATATTCCAGATTCGATTGAAGAGACTGCGAGTTCTGATTAATATTAACAGACTGATTAAACGAATAATTTAATTTAAGTGTCGGTGAATATTTATAGGTAGCTTTAAATAGCCAGAACCAGTTGTTCTCGGCTCTCGGTGCAAACTTTGCCCCGTGAAAAGTGGATGAATACAACTGCTTGGCAGTAGGTTTATAGTAACCCTGAGTTATCCCGTCGCTTATACCCATATAAAAACTTGAAAATAAAGTCAGCTCGCCGGGTATCTTCAATCCAATTGCCGGCAGAATGAACATGGTAATCGGTTCCGGTCCGCTAAGCGATGCTTCTACAACATCGGTGTTGAATACGTTATATGATTTACGATTGCCGAAATTATCTTTTTTGTAAGTTATCGAACCGCTGAATTTATCTTTCCCTTCTCTTGTTTTAACATTAACAATACCCGAAGTTGCCTGACCGTATTCGGCATTAAAACCACCGGTAATTACTTCAACCTGTTCGATTGCATTAGCACTTAACTGCAATCCGAATCCGGTTCCTGCAAGAGGATCCTGTACAGATACACCATCGATCAGCAGGGCATTTTCGTACGACCTGCCGCCGCGGATATGAATTTCTCTATCCGACTCTACAACACCCGCCTGCTGCGAAACAATGTTCTGAATATTTTCAACGACAGCAACTTCAATATCTTCACGGGAGATTGTTTTTTTGCTTTCTGTTTCTTCTACATCCATAAGAGGTTTATCGCCGATAACAACTACATCCTGCTCAAGGGTTAGAACTGTTTCTTCCAGTCTTACATCAATCAGCTTGGTTTTACCCGGTTCAATCTTCACGCCGGTAAATTCAACGGTTTTATACCCGATCAAAGAGAAAGCAATATTATAGTTACCGGCTGAAATATTATTTATTCTGAATTTACCATTAATATCTGTTGCGGCACCGTAATATGTTCCTTTAAGAATCACATTCACGCCCGGTAAAGTATCTCCTGTTTTTGCATCAATAACTGTCCCTTCGAGGTTTCCTGTTTGCTGCGCAATTACAACAGAAGATATAAACAACAAGATTGAAACTATTATCTTCTTCATTGCGACATTCCGAAATCTTCAAAAAATACTTTTTCCAGTAATGTTTTTACGTTTGCCTCACCGCCATTGCATTTATCGAGAGGCAGCGCAATAAAAAACTCGGTAGCGGATGTATTTGTAAATCCGGCAAATCCTTTTAGTTCGCCATTCGGATAATAGTAGATTGGATTAACTGCTAACGGGTTAAGATAAAATGATTTTACCCTGTGCACGCTCGATGTAGTTTTCAAATTCGGATAAGCCGGGTCGGTTGTATCGGATGAAACAATTGTACCCGAAAACAATGTTCCCGTTGCATCTAAAGAATCGGTAATGATAGGAATAAAGCTTGAAAGTTCTACCGGGTCGATAAACTGAGGGAACTGCATTGAAAACGCAACTTTTCCGCCGCCGGTCAAATATCTTTGCGTACTAAAGCTTGCAAGATCGATTGAAGGATAGTTATCTGTGTACCAGAATAGAAAATCGAAAAGTTTTATTGTCTCAAGAAATGTTATATTCTTAAACGGCAGTTCCTGATTGTAAATATCAAAAACGTCATACTGTCCGGTTAACCCGAGACTGTCAAACATAGCGGTATAAAAATCTGCCGCGTTATCATTCGTTGCATAATCATCAACCACAAGGAAGCTGCCGACAGGTTTTTTAACATACCATGTTTTCCCCGAATCGGGCAGTGTAATAAATTCTGATTTTGCTCCCGATACATCTTCTACCTGAACATAAAACCTATTATCGGCATCTAAAACCAACCCGGGCAGCAACTCGGGATAAATATTTCCTTCCTGCCCTTCAATTAATATTTCCATTAAAGGAGTTTGTGTAGTAAAGTCTTTTGTTCGCAGGATTACTGTGCGTACGCTTCCGTCTAACGAAATAATGTTAGAAGCATTTACAGTATCATTCAAAGCAATATAAATATTAACGATCGTCTCGATACCGTCTATGTCATCGGCAATCCAGCTAAACGACAT
>BDSV01000115.1 GCA_002898075.1 bacterium BMS3Abin03 | reverse complement strand
TGATGATACAATTAAAACCCCTGAGGATATACAAAATAAAAATGTAAATGTCCTTGGGTGGATTCCAAAGATAGAAGGGCTCGGTACAAACGGTACAGCTTCTGAGTTTCAGTTTATTGTCGCTAAAAGTCCGGACGCACTACCGAGTGAAGCATTCAGAGCATTGAGAACGAGAATACAATTTTCAAGAATAGCAAAGGATACGTTAAAAACGATATTAGTAACTTCTGCTGCCCCTCAGGAAGGTAAAACTACATTAAGTGTTAATCTTGCCGGAAGTTTTGCCTTAACCAATAAAAGAACGCTTCTGATAGATTGTGACCTCAGAAAGCCGCGTGTGCATAGTATTTTTAAAACCCCGCGCGTTCCGGGATTGATTGATTTTCTATTCGGTGATGTTAAGCTTGGTGAGATTATCAAACAAACAGAAATTGAAAATTTACAATATATTACCACCGGTACAATCCCTCCAAATCCTGCCGAGATGTTAGACTCGGATCAAATGAGAAACCTTCTTTCCAAATTAAGAGATGTGTATGATTTAATACTACTCGATTCTCCGCCGATCATCGCTGTTACCGATTCCGAGATTCTTTCCGGTATGGTTGACGGTACGGTGTTGGTAGTCTCTGCCGAAACTACTGAAATAGACCTTATGGAAAGGGCAGTTGAACTAATTAAGCGGGAGGATACTCAATTCCTCGGCACAATTCTAAATAACTTCAGCTATAAGAGCGGATACGGCTCTTATTATAAGTATTACTACTACTACTCAAGCCCGGAGAAGAAAAAGAGTTCTTAGTTCTTGGTATTTTTAAATGATAAGTTTGAAAATATTGAATCCTGAAAGAGAACGAGGAAATTAGTTAAGCTAATTTACAACTCATCAAGTAAAGACAAATTCAAAGGTCTTTTGTTTCGATTATGTCTAATATTGCAGAAGGATTTGATAGCGGGAGCAGCAAATCATTTATCAATTTTTTTGAACTACTCTTATCGTTCAGCATCGGAAGTTCAATCACTTTTATATGTATCAATTGATTTGCAATATGTAAATATAGAGCAGTTTAATGATTTATATAATCGTGCAAAAGAAATAAAAAATCTAATTGGCGGACTCATTAATAAAACTCACTACGAACTAATTACACATCTCGATTAGTACACCGTTAGCGGATTTTGGATGGATGAAAGCGATGTCCATCCCATCTGCTCCTTTTCTAGGTGATTCGTCAATCAGTTTTACGCTTTTACTTTTTAACTCTGCAAGAGATTCCTCAAGATTTCTAGATTTTAATGCTATGTGATGGATACCTTCGCCTCTCTTTGCAATGAATTTTCCGATAGGTCCGTCTTCATCAGTCGATTCGAGCAATTCGATTTTTGATTCGCCGATTTGAAAAAATGCAGTCCGTGCTTTTTGATCTTTCACTTCTTCAATTTTGCAACATTTTAGTCCAAG
Source organism: bacterium BMS3Abin03 (assembly GCA_002898075.1). Taxonomy (GTDB): domain Bacteria; phylum Bacteroidota; class Ignavibacteria; order Ignavibacteriales; family Ignavibacteriaceae; genus BMS3ABIN03. The sequence goes on along the minus strand of BDSV01000115.1, from coordinate 2,774 downwards.
TACTTCTTCGTAAAACTTAATAGATTTTTCAAGATTTATTACTGCGATTCCTATGTGATCTATATTGGTTATATTCATATTAATTCTTGCTTATTTTGAAATAAATGTGTGTTTATTATCTGCTAAGTTATAACCCAAACTAATGAGTCTGTTACAGAACTATTTTTTATCCTTAGTCCCGATTTATCAAATATGGTTTCTTTCTATAATACATACCAAACTAAAGTTGAATTGCCACGACTTTTAGGACGTGGGATAAATTAAATAATAGAATGTTGGCTTTAGCCAAAACTGAAGTAAAAATTGTGGCTAAATCCTTAAATTACTTGTGATTACAAATTCCCCAACTTAAAGAGTTTGTGTGAAAATCCTTTAAACCGGTTAAACAATTATTGTATTTTTTATTCATATTCCCACGATTTAAATCGTGGGCTGCTTTAAATTCATAATTTTCACACAGTCTCTAAAAGCCGGGGCAATTGGAATACCAACTATTTTACCCAAAGATAATCTATTCATTTATAATGTTATAGATTCTTTTTAGTGAAATAATTTACTACAATAATTCTTCTAATTAAGAATTTTTCTCTTCTATGCGAGTAACAATTCATACTTGGGCAACAGACTATAAAGTTTGCGGCTACAACCGTTACAGGGATTTCAAACAAAAACTTGTTCTTTGTATTCTCCGAAAACTTCCCTTAGAGCGTCCGATATTTCACCCACGCTTGCGTAAACTTTTACTGCTTCAATTATGTACGGGATAAGGTTATCACTTTCCGAAGCAGCTTTCTTCAGATTTTTTAAGTTTAATTCAACTGCAAGGTTATCCCTTTCATTCTTTATTTTAGTGAGGAATTTAATCTGCTCTTCCTGCACTTTTACATCTATCTTTAAAAGTTCCGGTTGTTCGTCCTCTTCAACCCGATATTTATTTACACCAACGATTATTCTGTTGCCAGATTCCAATTCCTTCTCGAATCTATAAGCTGATTCCTGAATTTCTTTCTGTACGAAACCCGAACTTATCGCCTCGATCATCCCGCCCATTGAATCAATTCTATTTATGTAATCCATTGCTTCTTTTTCGATTCGTTCAGTCATCGATTCCACAAAATATGAACCCGCAAGCGGATCGACGGTATTTGTTACTCCGCTTTCCTCTGCAACAATTTGTTGTGTTCTAAGAGCTACACGAACCGAATTCTCAGTTGGCAAAGCCAACGCTTCATCTTTAGAGTTAGTGTGAAGACTCTGCGTTCCGCCCAAAACCGCTGCAAGTGTTTGAATGGTTACCCGTACAATATTGTTATCAACCTGCTGTGCTGTTAATGTAGAGCCGGCGGTTTGTGTATGGAATCTAAGCATCATCGAGCGCGGGTCTTTCGCTTTAAATCTGTCCTTCATAATTTTTGCCCAGAGTCTTCTCGCGGCACGGAATTTTGCAACTTCTTCGAGCAGATCGTTGTGAGAATTAAAAAAGAATGATAATCTTTTTGCAAACAGGTCAACATCCAAACCCGATTTAATGGCTGCATCAACGTATGCAATACCGTTTGCAAGTGTAAACCCAACTTCCTGCGATGCAGTAGAACCTGCTTCGCGAATGTGATAACCCGATATTGAGATTGTATTCCATCTGGGAATTTCTTTTGTACAGAATTCGAATATGTCAGTTATCAATCTCATCGATGGTTTAGGCGGATAGATGTATGTGCCGCGAGCGATATATTCTTTAAGAATATCGTTCTGAATTGTTCCGCTTATCTTGTTCCGGGTTACTCCCTGTTTTTCGGCTACGGCAATGTACATCGCAAGCAAAATTGCAGCAGGTGCATTAATAGTCATCGATGTTGAAACTTTATCAAGTGGAATTTTATCGAACAGAACTTCCATATCGGCAAGAGTATCAATGGCAACACCAACTTTTCCAACTTCACCATAAGCCATTTGATGATCGCTGTCGTAACCTATCTGCGTAGGAAGGTCGAATGCAACGGATAGACCGGATTGTCCCTGTTCCAGCAGGTACTTATACCTTTTGTTCGATTCTTTTGCCGTACCGAATCCCGCATACTGCCGCATAGTCCAGAATCTTCCGCGGTACATCGTCGGGCGAATACCTCTCGTGTAAGGGAACTCACCCGGATAGCCAATTTCATCAACATAATTGCTTTTGACATCTTCTTGAATGTAAAGCGGTTTAACGGGTGAGAAAGAAGCAGTTGTAAAATCTTTCTTCCGTTCGGGTGTTTTCGCTAAAAAATTTTCGTACGTGTATTTCAACCAATCATTAAAAGTCTTCGATTTTGTCTGGGTTTTATTTTTTAATTCAGCCAAGTGATTCTCCTTTATTCAAAAACTTATTTGGAAAAATTCCAAGTTTGAATATAAAAATAATAAAAGCAGGGAATAATTATCTATTTTTCTACTTAATAAAATAGATTAGGTGATTTACTTTTACACTATGTGAAAAAAGGATTTCTTGCAAAAAGTATTTGCAATTTCTATATTTACACGCTTAAATCTGAATGTTTTGCCGGGGTGGCGGAATTTGGTAGACGCACTGGACTTAAAATCCAGTGGGAATTTATTCCCGTGCCGGTTCGAGTCCGGCCCTCGGTACTGAAATATTGTGATTGATGATTGATTGATTGAATATATATAGGGAACGTAAGAAATATTTTCGTTTGACATTTCACGTTTCACATTTAACGTTTAGAAAATGACAATGAATATCTACTAATGACCCGTGTGCAATGACCGTTTCGATT
>BDSV01000114.1 GCA_002898075.1 bacterium BMS3Abin03 | reverse complement strand
GGCAACTCCTATTACGTTTCCACTGTTATCAACTAACGGAGTGTTGTACCAATCACAATAAATTATTCTTTTATCTTTAGTAATATTTTCGTTTGTGCTTCGGGAGCCTCCTTTTTTTGTTATCAGCTCCGACCAAACTGCGTAAACTTTTTCCGGGGAGGGGGCGGGGACAAGTTCAGTACCTAGCTTTCCGATAGCTTCTTCTTCTCTATAACCGAAAATTCTTTCTGCCGAAGGGTTCCATTTTATTATCCTAAAGTTTGTATCCCATTCGATTACACCCAATGGTGTTTGTTCGAAGTGTAATTTCGATCGAAGGTAATTTTCGAGGGAAAAATCAATGTTCAGTTGTTCTTGATAACCCAATTTTTTTTCGTTTACAGAATCAAGTCGCATGCAAAATACCGGAGAATCCTTCAAGAATTAAGACTATTTATTTTAAATTGTAAATCATTGCTTTCTATTAAGTAATTTCGTTTAATTTGTAAACCAATTAAATGCCAATAAGAAAATACCGGGAAAGTCCCCATTTAGCTAAAAATGCGCTAAACCGCAATCCATATCAAATATCAATTGTAATATTTACTGATTTCATACCTTTTTATTCGGAACTCATTTCTATATATTTGCAAACTCATTTTTCAAGAATTTTAAATAATCAATGGGCAAAATGGTAAAATTAAATAATTTGAACGATGCACAGCTCGAAGCTGTTGAATATGTGGGGCAGCCGCAAATGATAATTGCTGGTGCCGGTTCCGGCAAAACCCGGGTCCTTACTTATAAAATTGCTTATCTTTTAAGTAATGAAGGTTATAAAGCAGATTCTATTCTTGCACTTACTTTTACGAATAAAGCAGCTAACGAAATGAAGGAAAGAATTAGGGAATTAATTGGCGGTAAAAAAACCAATGCCCTCTGGATGGGTACCTTCCATTCTATCTTTGCTAAGATTTTAAGGATAGAATCGAAGCACACGCCGTATAGCAGCAACTTCTCGATTTATGATACCGAAGATTCGTTATCGCTTGTACAAAATATTTTAGATCAGTTAAATATTGAAATTGAAGGGGTCACACCAAATGCAATTCGTCACCGCATCAGCTTTATGAAAAACCATATGGTAATGCCGGCTGAATTCAGAAAACATCATATCAATTCGTTTAAAGATGGAAAAATTGCAGACGTATATGAAGAATATCAGAAAAGACTGCTTGCAAATAACGCAATGGATTTTGACGATTTGTTGTTAAAACCTATTGAACTTTTTAACTCTAAATCAAATATTCTGCAAAAATATAAAAAGAAATTCAAGTATATTCTCGTCGATGAATTTCAGGATACCAACAAAGCACAATATGAATTGCTTAAGCTGTTAGTTTCGCGTACTTGCAAGTTAACTGTTGTGGGTGATGATGCGCAGAGTATTTATAGCTGGCGGGGTGCAAGTCTTGATAATATGCTGAACTTTGAAAAAGACTTTCCTAAACATAGGATATTCCGGCTTGAACAGAATTACCGTTCAACAAAAATGATATTAAAAGCCGCCGAATCGGTTATTAAAAATAATAAAAACCAGCTTATAAAAACTTTGTGGACCGAAAATAACGACGGCGAGCAGGTTATGATTGTTAAATGTTCCGATGAGAAAGACGAAGCACATCAAATTGCAAAATTTATTAAGAAAGAGATTAGCAAGAAGAAACTTTCGCATAAAGATTTTGCCGTTCTGTACAGGACAAACGCACAATCCCGCGTCCTTGAAGATATTTTCAGGAAAGAAAAGCTTCCTTACACAATCATTGGCGGTATTGAATTTTACAGAAGAAAAGAAGTTAAAGATATTCTTGCTTATCTGCGCGTTATCGTTAACCAGAATGACGAAGAGAGTCTCTTACGTATAATGAACTTTCCTCAGCGGGGTATTGGAAGCACTACCGTTAACAGGATGATCGAGTTTGCGAGAAAGCTTGATATAACCCTGTTCAAAACAATGGAAAGAGTGTTCGAAGTAATTGAAATTAAGGAAAGAATTCAGAAGAATGTAAAAACATTTAGATTACTCCTGTTAAAGTACATCGAGTTGAAGGACAAGCTTTCTGCCGGTGAGCTTACGCGCGCTCTTGTAGATGAACTTGGGTTAATACGTATGTTTAAAGATGAGCACACTTCCGAATCTCATCAACGAATGGAAAACATTCATCAATTGTTAGCTGCCATTAGTGAGTTTTCCGAATCTAAAAAAGATGCAAAGCTTGAAGAATTTTTGGAAGAAGTTTCCTTGATATCGGGTGTGGATATGTATGAAGATGAAAACAATGTAGTTACTTTAATGACTGTCCACAGTGCTAAAGGTCTCGAATTTCCTGTAGTATTTCTTTCGGGATGTGAAGAAGAAATATTTCCTCTTTCCAACAGATTTAATTCCGATGCTACCGTTGATGAAGAAAGAAGATTATTTTATGTAGGATTAACACGTGCACAGAATAAGGTTTACGTTTCTCATGCAAGATCGAGGTATCGTTTCGGTGAGGTTGCATACCAGAGCCGCTCACGATTTATCGATGAGCTTGATAATGAAACTTATGTAGAACTTAACGGCGGTGTCGGAAGGAAGTCCTCAAGGAAAACGAGAAAAGAAATTTACTATGAATATTTCGATTCGGTCGATTACGATGATTTCGATCAGGACAATAAAGATGTGAGAATCGGCAGCCGGGTTATGCATGAAAAATTCGGATTGGGCAAAGTAGTTGATGTAACGGGTTCCGGCGATATGGTTAAAGCAACCGTACAATTTGAAGGCAATAATATTAAACAGTTGATGCTTAAATTTGCTAAGCTTAAAATATTAAATTAATGTTTGATAAATGAGCAATAAATTACAATTATTTATATCGAAGAGGTGAAAAGAATGTCAATCGCACCGAAAAAGCTTGCAATATTGGTAGGCGGCGGCCCGGCGCCGGGCATTAACAGTGTTATTGGAGCGGCAACAATACGCGCTGCCGTAGAAGGAATTGAAGTTATCGGGGTGAAGGACGGGTTTAAATGGATAATGAAAGGCGACATTACTCATTTTAAAGAACTTACAATTAAGAATGTCAGCAGAATTCATTTTCGCGGCGGGTCTTACATAGGCATTTCAAGAGCTAACCCCACTACGGATAAACAGAATCTTGAAAATACAGTTACCTCTTTACTCAGATTAAATGTCGATAAACTCATCACTATCGGCGGCGACGATACTGCGTTCAGTGCATTAAAGGTTGACGAGATGGCTGAGGGAAGAATTAGAGTAGTTCATGTTCCTAAAACAATTGATAACGATCTCGATCTCCCGCATGGCATTCCTACATTTGGATTTCAAACCGCAAGGCATATTGGTGTTGAAGTTGTTAAAAATCTTATGGTCGATGCTCAAACAACCTCGAGGTGGTATTTTGTTATTTCGATGGGAAGAAAAGCAGGTCATCTTGCTTTGGGAATTGGTAAGGCAACAGGTGTAACTTTAACGCTTATTCCGGAAGAGTTTCCGGGTAATGAAATTCGCCTGAAACAGGTTGTTGATATCCTGGTTGGATCGATAATAAAACGATTAAGTTACGGTAAAAGAGACGGCGTGGCTATGCTTGCGGAAGGACTGGTAGAAAGATTGACACCGCGGGACCTCGAGCAGCTTGTTGATATAGAAAGAGATGCGCACAATAACATTAGAATAGCCGAAGTTAACTTTGGTGAAATTCTAAAGATGAAGGTTCAGGAACGATTAAGAGAATTTGGTATTAAGACAACAATAGTTGCAAAAAATATCGGCTATGAATTACGCTGTGCCGATCCCATTCCTTTCGATATGGAATATACGCGTGATTTGGGGTACTCTGCGGCTCAGTTTATTCTTAATGGCGGCAGCGGTGCTATGGTTTCAATACAAAACGGCAGGTTCGTTCCGCTGTATTTCAAAGACATACTTGATCCTGAGACAAAAAAAACAAGAGTTAGAATGGTTGATCCGACTTCGGAATCCTTTTATATTGCCCGCCGTTATATGCTTCGGTTAAATCAGGCAGATTTTGATGACCCTCATGAGCTTGCTAAACTTGCTGCCACCACCGGCTTAACAATTGATCAATTTAGAGATGAATTTTATTACTTAATTGAAAATGATTTGCTGTATAAACATATTAAAGACGGTAACTTTAGATTGACAAGTACGGAAAGCAATACTGCTCACAAACCGGTAAATGTAGAAAACGGTGATCATGACAATGATAGTGAAATAATCCACTAAGCAATTTATTTACTTTGATTAGAAGAAAGAGATGACAGCATCCCTCTCTTTTTTTACTTGTTTCTTCTTTCCGATTTGATCACTTTATAAAAACAGTAAGTCGATAGAATTATTATCGATCCCCAGGCAATTGATAGAAAAATTATTCCGCCTAATGTTAGTCCCATATTAACTTAACTCCTCACTTCTGTTATTTTCCCATGCTTTTTTTACAAGATAAATTAATCCTGCGGCTATTGTTACCATTAATGCCCTCGCACCCCAAATATAAGGTATGTTATTGGGGTCGGCATTTCTTAATAATAAAGTCGGTATAGCGCTTTCAATAAACCACCAAGCTAAAAGAACCATAAGGATTAATGGTGTAACAAATTTCATTATATAATAAAATACTTTCGGTATTTGAAAATCCCCACCGTCATTCATTTCCTTCCATGCCTTATCTGCCCCGAATACCCACATAAATAAAATTGTTTCAATCAAAGCGAAAACTACCAGTCCGAATGTACCTGCCCAGTAATCCATTTCATCAAGGAAACCATACTGTAAGAAAAATACAACAAACTGTACTGCAGCTAACACCACAAATGCCAGTGTAGCCACAGCTTTTTTCCTGTCCATTCCAAATTCGTCTTCCAAAAATGCAACTACCGGCTGCCCCATTGCAACGGAAGAGGTTATTCCGGCAAAAAACAATAACAGGAACCACATAAATCCGAATACTTCACCCATTGGAAAAGCATTGCTGCCGAAAATTATAGGCATTGAAACAAATCCCAAATTAAATGCCCCGCCTTGTGCTATCTTCTCAGTAGCGCTTAACCCGAAGAATGCAACTGCAACCGGAATTGCAATTGATGCGCCGAGAATAACTTCCGCAAAAGCATTTGTTGAAGCCGTGGTTAAACCAGAAAGTGCTATATCATCATGGGGTTTAAGATAGCTGGCATAAGCATGAATGGTTCCCATTCCTACGGATAATGTGAAGAAGATTTGCCCTGCGGCGGCAAGCCAAATTTTCGGGTCTCCAAGCATGGAAAAATTAGGATTCCATATAAACCCGAACCCGTTTGCAACTGAATTCTCCGGTAGAGCCGGGTTAGGCGTACCGATTGTAATTATACGGATTGCCAAAATTATTGCGAACAAAAAAAGCAACGGCATAGCAATCCTTGCTAATTTCTCAATACCTTTTGATATCCCTTTAAATAAAATCCAGAAATTTATTGCGAATGTAACTAACATTAATATGTATGCCGGCCAGATACTAGAGAAATGAGTACTTTCACCGATTCCTTGGTAGCTTTTTAAAAAACTGTGCATAGTGGCGCTTGTTTCGTTAGAATATAATCCGAATATCGAGAAGATGCTGAATCCCAATGTCCACGATTCTATGTAAGTGTAATAGATAAGTATAACCATCGAAATGAAAAGCCCGAGTGCACCAAAATATTTTGCTAATTTGTTTTTCCAGATAACATCGAACATACCGGGAGCGCTGCCGTGGCGATATTTGCCGCCATGCCTTCCGATGCCCCATTCAATCCACATTAATGGTATTCCTAAGATAAGAAAGAATATAAAATAAGGAATCATAAAAGCACCGCCGCCGTTTTGTGCTGCCTGAACCGGAAACCTTAAAAAATTTCCAAGCCCGACTGCGTTTCCTGCAACTGCAAGTATTAAACCTATTTTAGTTCCCCATTGTTCTCTTTCGGTAAGTTGGGACATTTTTACTCCGCTATATGACTTTTATTTAATACGAGAAAATTATTATCGTGAATATTACTACTTTGAAGAACAATTTCAAATTAAATTTTATAAATTGTAATTGTTTTTCCATTTTAAACTGGTTGAAATAAATTTTTAATATTGATGAAATATTGGTTAATTTTAACAATTGAAATTTTCGGAAAGATGAATAATGGCTAAGCTATACGTTTCAAATAAAAATGAAACCGTTAGGATGTTTAAGAGTGACTTCTTGGAATTTTTTTCCCGGGTTCACTGGACTGTACCGCTTTATATTTACATACCGGTAATAGGTTATTTGTTTTACGTATCAATTGCATATCACAAATTGGCGGCTTTAAATATTTTCGGACTGATCATTGCCGGTATATTTATCTGGACTCTTACCGAATATACATTACATAGATTTGTTTTTCACTTTCATACAAAATCTAATTTCGGGCAAAGAATAACATTTATGTTTCACGGTGTTCATCACGATTATCCGAATGATACTAAGAGATTAGTTATGCCGCCTTCTGTTAGCATTCCGCTGGCTATCGGTTTTTTCTTTCTCTTCAGAGCTATTTTAGGTGATGGAATAGTCGCACCGTTTTATATCGGTTTTATTGGCGGTTACCTGTTTTACGATATATCTCATTATGCTATTCATCACTTCAATATGCACGGCAAATTCTGGCTGGCTGTTAAAAATCATCATATGCTCCATCACTATCAGAATGATGAGCTTGGCTATGGAGTAAGCTCTCCATTCTGGGATATTGTTTTCGGAACTAATTTTAGTACGAAAACTGAAAAAGTCGAAAACGCTGAATAAACTATAATTCTACTTACAACTGATTAGCTGGTGAATGTGGACAATATAATAAAAAAGAAAATACTTGTTGTGGAAGACAACAGTGAAACTCAATTAATAATCAAAGTTAATTTAAGAGACGATTATGATGTTGAGATTGTTGATAACGCAAATGATGCACTCGAGCTTTTAAAAAAGAAACACTTCGATCTTGTTATACTCGATGTAAACCTGCAGGGAGAAGAGGACGGTAAGGCGGTTCTTGAAAAAATAAGGGGAGAGCTTAATTTGGGTACGCTGCCTGTTATTGTTACCACTGCTTACGATTTAAAAGAAGAGGATAAAAATATTCTGATGAAAATATCAAATGCGTATATCGAAAAACCGCTCGAGAAAGAAAATTTGCTCGCATCGATTAAGAAGTGTTTAAAAGCTGTTGATAGAGCCGCTAATTAATTCTATCGAACCGAAGCTCAATTAAAACCGTAAACTGAAATGAAGATTTTATCCTTCCTTTTGATAATTGTTATTACCAATACTAATTATTCCCAGGACTCTTCACAATTGTTCATAAGAATTAACCAGGTTGGTTATCTGCCGGGTGATATAAAATCAGGGGTTGTCTTTTCCGATAGTGAAATAACTTATAATAATTTTAATATTGTTAAGAGTCAAAATGAAGAAATAGTTTTTCATGGCAATCTTATCAAGAGTGCTTATAGTTACGGCAGGTTTAACTATTGTTTTACTTTCGATTTTACCGGTGTTACCGATTCGGGAGAATACCGCGCTCAGGTTGGAAATAAATTTTCATTTCCTTTCCAAATTGGGAACAAAGTATTCAATCCTGTAGTTGATTCGCTCGCACTATTTTTTAAGGTACAGCGCTGCGGTCCTACTCAACCGTTGATGCATAAAAAATGTCATTTGTCCGATGCAACAAGTATTACCGGCTTCGACAGCAGCTTTGCTTATGATGTTACAGGCGGCTGGCATGATGCGGGTGATTATATTAAATTTTTTTCTACTACTGCGCTTACAACTTACATGCTGCTTTTTTCTTATGAATTCGATAACGTGAAATTTGGTTTTGATAATGATAAGAATAATGTGCCCGATATTTTGGAAGAAGCAAAGGTAGGGCTTGACTGGTTGTTGAGGTGCAACTTAAGCGACACTTTGTTTGTTGCACAGGTTCAGGACGAAAGAGACCATAACGTGGGATGGCGAATGCCGGAAGATGATACTTTAACTTTTGATCGTCCCGGATTTACCGGCATAGGAAAAAATCAAATAGGAATTTTCTCGGCTGTCATGGCATTAGCTTCTAAAATTTGGAGCGATAAGTTTTTTGATAATGATTTTGCCAATAAATATTTAACAGCAGCAATTCAAAAATATTCAGTAATCAATAAGGTTGCCGATATAGATTCTGTTCCCGGTTTTTATAAAGAGAATAGTTATTACGGAAAATTAGCATTAGGTGCAATCGAACTCTATAACGCAACAGGAATTACGAATTACTTAAATGATGCAATAACATTCGGAGATAGCGCAAAAACCGATTTTTGGTGGAGCTGGGGTGATATTAATTCACTGGCTCATTATAAGATTTCTAAAGTTGAACCGCGGTTTTCCGCCTATATATTGGATAATTTAAAAGAGTTTAATTCGAAAAAAAACAAATCCTTATTTAATGAAGCATTCGATTTTAAATGGGGAACTACCACTTCATTAATGGGCATTGTATTACAGGCAATCCTTTATAAAAATTTAGCCGGGTCAAGCAATTATGATTCTCTTATGATTTTTGAAAGAGATTATCTGTTAGGAAGAAATCCATGGGGTATTTCATTTATAACAGGAATCGGAACTGCTTATCCCTTACATCCTCATCATCAAATAGCATACTTTAATAACGGCAGAATACCCGGGGCTGTTGTTGGGGGTCCGGCAAACAGATCGATCTTTAAAGATTATGATTTTGAAATTGCAGATGATAGATATGCTTTGTTCAATAACGATATGGTAGAATATAATGACGACCGGAATGATTTCATTTCTAATGAACCGACAATCTTTGGGAACTCGACTGCTATTTTTGTGTTCGGCTATTTTTCAGAACGAAAGTAACAACCCACAACAATATTTCCGCTCGATTCCAATTCATCCTGGATTTTATTTTTAAAAAAAACAAATCTGGAAAATGCTGTATATTGTTTTGCAAGCAAAATTCTATGTAGCATAATAATACATCGGTTTCTAATCTGTCTCTGTTTAGTCCAAAAAAAAATGACCTACTTATTAAAACAGACATTATCACAAAGTAAAGAATTCGGCATAAAATTTGGCAAAAGAAAGTAAAATTTTCCTAAAATATGTCAAAAAAAATTCAATTATCCCCGTCAGGGATTCCTCTTGTCGATTTAGCGTGGGGAGGGCTTTACAGAGGCGGCACTTACTTTTTAGTAGCCCCGCGTAAGTCGGGTAAAACACTTTTAGCATTACAATTTGCGATGGAGTGCGCACAGCAAAAAGAAGTTTGCCTGTTTTTTACAAGTATGCGCCCCAAAGATTTGATGATTCATGCATCTTCGATCGATTTCGATTTACAGCATTTTATGAATCAAAATCTTGTGATAGTAGTTAGAGTATCGCCTCCGGCTAATCTTGACGAGTATGAAAATCCCGATGAATATTTAGCAGAATATCTTAAAGATATTGTCTCGGTTGTCGATCAGTATAAGCCGAATAAAGTTGTTTTTGATGAACTAACTCAACTTGTTGGTTTTAGTGACCCGCAATTTTTGAAAGAAACCTTTTTAGAGACGATAGAAAATGTTGAAGATTCGGGCATTACAAGCTTGCTGATATTAAGCGAACCCGCAACACCGGCATCACAAATTATTGTAGATACATTAACTGAAAACGCAACGGGTATTATTACATTGCAAAAAGAGGGTGAATCTGTAAGCATCTTACAACCGGGTTCAATGAGCATCTCTCCGAATATCGGGCATACAGAAGGGAAGTTTACCGCTCCCTATTATATCGAAGCATATAAAGGTATAATGGTCGATTTCAAACAGGCAAGCAAAACAACAGCGCGGCTTCAGGTTGTTGATCAATCATTGGAAAGATACAAACCACTGGCAGAAATTGAATTGCCAGCCGAAGAATTTGTACCCTCGAATATTTATTCACTCGACGATTTTAAACTTATTCTCAATAATCAGATAGCGATGTATCATACTACGGGACAGGTATTCTCTCTCGTTTCGATAAGATTAGATGAATCAGCTCAACGGCAAAAACTATTAACTTTAAATCAGTTGCTGAATACCGTAAGATTATCGGTCGATAGAAAGGATAAAATTTGTAGTGTCGGAAATAAAATTCTTGTGCTGCTTTCGAAAGGGGATAAAAAAGCGGTAAACAATTTTATCGTTAGAATTAAAGCTAATCTGCCTGATGACGATCCGGAATATTTGCAATCTATCAGTCATCTTATATCTTTATTTGCGGTAAAAGTAAGCAAAGAAATTCAGAATGCCGATGACATGTTTGCATTAATACTTCCCGGAAGATCGACTTTAAAAGAAAAATCCACAAAAGACTTAATTTAGTTAAGTCATGAAATCCTTTACAATTACATTAATAGTGTTACTGTTTAGCTATTGCTGCATAGGTTTTGCTCAAACCGAATCTCTTAAGTTTGATGCACAGCAGATGATGAAAAACGGCAAATACGGAGAGGCAATCGAGCTATTGAACAGGTACATTTCAGCAAATCCGCGAAACTCCGAAGGTTACTATTTGAGGGGTAAAAGTTATGAGAAACGCGGGCAATATGAAATGGCAGTATATGATTACCGCTCCGCATTAAAGTTAGATCCGAAAAACGAACTTTACAATTCAAACCTTTCGCGGGTAAAGGAAGAGTGGGACAAAATTATTTATAGTAGAATTGAAGGATACAAAAGGGAAATAGCCATCAATCCTGCCCGTGCAATAAATTATTTAATGATCGGGAAAAATTATAAAAACCTTGGCGAATGGCAGGAAGCAGAAAAATGGTATGATAATTATTTAAGAAGAGAA
>BDSV01000113.1 GCA_002898075.1 bacterium BMS3Abin03 | reverse complement strand
AAAGAATTTGCAGCTTCAATAGACTCTGCTGAAAGCCAGTTTATAATCTGTTTATCCGCAAATGGAGAGATCAGTGGTTTTAAAAGACCGGGTCCGGAAAAGATAATCAGCCCATTAAAAAGTTGATAGTTATTTATACCAGCGATATAACTGAATATTGCACCCTGGGAAAAACCGAGCAGGTACGATTCTTTGATTTTATATTTTTGATTTAAAAAGTTAACCAGATCGGCAATATAATCCACAATAATGTTTGAAGCTCTTTCCATTAATTCTGGCTTACCCGATGGCCATAGAGACCAGTCATATCCTATATTTTTATTTATAAGCCACGAGTAAGGTGCCTGTGGAACAGCATAGATAAAATCTATTTCCCCGGTATCTTTCCACAGGTTTATAAAGTCTTCAGGCGAACTGCCTCCTCCATGCATACCTATAACAAGATTATAACTTTTATCCTTATTAAAATCTTCAGGTAGCTTTACAAGACATTGAAAAAGAGCAGAGCTATTAAAATACATTTTTTCAACATCTCCTTTTTCACTTTCAGATTCCTGACCGAGTGAAAAATCAAACAACACTATGCACAACAGAAGAAATATTTTAACAAAGTTATTTAAATAATACATATAACCTCCCGATAATTTTTTTAAGTTGTAGTCGTTCTTCTGTTAATTGATTTCTACCTTTTCCAGTTAATATTTACTTTGCCGTTTTTTGAAGTTATGTTAATATCGCCGTTTGCTTCGATATCAAGGTTACCGTTTTTGTATAATACTAATGAACTTTCAGTGGTTAAATATCCGTCCTTTACCGGAACAGCCATTAATATACCTTTATCTAATATTTGTAGTTGTGTGTCAGTATTGCAAATTAAAGTTATCCCCTGTATTATGCCACCAGTAACTGTTCCCCAATTTCCGACAAATATTCTCAATCCTTTGTAGTTAATATAGAGTCTATCGTTATTCTTATAATATCCAAAAGATTTATCATCTGCAACTTTAATTTCAATATTATCTTATGTTTCAATTTTTATGTCATCATTTTCCATTCTGATACGAGTGTTGTCTTTTTTAATTCAACAAACCTGCCTTTTGCAGCTAATGTTAGATAATATACCTTTTACAAATTGGTTTGCGGATTTTGGTTTTTTATAAACTTACCTTTATCCGCTATTAAAAAGAGATGAGTTTATTGTAAAATCCGAAAACCAATTAAGATAGTGTATACCTGAACGCAGTGTTAGATTAAATTCATTTCCTCTGAATGAAAAGGTCGATTTTCCTGTACCAAGCTGGACAATGTTATCAACAACTAAAATAAAAGAGTTATTGACTTTGCGAATAAAAGAGACTAATTGATACAAATCATCAGAATTATTTTTTAGTTGATTATGATGTTCATCCAACCGTGATTGTAAACTTGTCGCTTTCAACTCTAACCTGATTATCCCGAAAAGATGGAGACTGCTCAACCTTCTGAGTTTAATTATAATAGTTAGGCAACATCAGATTATATCCTGTTTTTATTTTCGGAAAGTCAATAAATGAAGAAACCCGGAAACGTTTAGTTTTCGGGTTTATTTGAGCTGGTGAACGGACTCGAACCGCTGACCGGCTGATTACAAATCAGCTGCTCTACCAACTGAGCTACACCAGCTTATTATATTATCAAATTCTTACCCACCGTCTGATTATCCCGATAGGATCGGGACTGCTCTACCAACTGCCTGTCCCGCCAATATCAAAGCGGAGGGCGGGGAGCTACACCAGCTTATTATATTATCAAATTCTTACCCACCGTCTGATTATCCCGATAGGATCGGGACTGCTCTACCAACTGCCTGTCTCCCAATGTCTGAGCGAAGGACAGAGAACAACACCGGAAAAAATTTGAACTTCAAACATATTATAATTTTCATTTCAAAACAAGAATATTTACCTCGAAACAACTCAACATCACGACTCACTTTTTCCTTCATTTTGTTCTTTATTAGCAACGCCAAAATTTTCCCGCTCAGAGTACACTTTGAACTGAACCATCTTTTGCCGGGTTTTTTTTATTAGCTCAAAATGTAATTCTTTATTCTTAAATGATTCTCCGACATTCAAGATTTTACCTGTTCTGTCTGCAATAAATCCCGCAATTGTATTGTACTCATCGGATTCCGGCAATTTAAAATTAAAAGTTTCGTTAAAATCATCGATATCCATCGAACCTAAAATGCAAAACGTTCCGTCCGGTAATTTGCTGAAATCACTTACTTCTGTTTTTGATTTATCTTTTATCTCACCTACAATTTCTTCCAGAACATCTTCAAGTGTAATTACACCTTCCGTACCGCCGTATTCATCAGTTACTATTGCTAATCTCTCACCAATTTGCTGCATCTCTTTTAATACTTCCGAAATCAATTTTGTCTCAGGAATGAAATATGCAGGGCGAAGTAAATTTTTGATTGAGATTTCTTTTTGCATGATATATTTTTTCATAAAGTCTTTTGTGTGAATAACGCCGACTATATTGTCAGGCGTTTCTTCAAAAGCAGGAACAAGAGAGTGACCGGAGTTCAATATCTCCTTTAATATCTGTTCTTCATCTTCGTTTAAATCTACGGCTACCATTTCCGTGCGGGGTACCATAACTTCATTAGCTTTTAAATCGTTGAACTCGAGAATGTTCTCAATAATTTCCTGTTCCTTTTCGTCGATTGCACCTGATTTTACACCATCTGAAATCATATCGAGTATTTCATCTTCAGATGGACGTGTCTGTGAAAAGTTGGTCCTTTCTTTAATCGGTTTTAAAAGGAAATTGCTTATTCCGGTAAGCGCAAGCACAGGTAGCTTAAATATTTTTGATAAGAGAAGAAGTGCTCTAACTGATCTTAGAGCCAATTCATCCGCATATTTGAACCCGATTGCTTTAGGAATTAATACACAAAAGATTACTACAATCGGCGGGAATAAAATCAGGAGAAGAATGAATGCGAGTAAAAAAGGATTTCCCGTAAAAAAAATCCTTGCAATATTTGCAAATAAGCCGAGAGATAAGAGTAAATGAAAACCTAATAAAGTTGCAGAAATAATCGAAAAAACATATACTATCTGAACAGAGCCAAAAAAAGATTCTTCGTTTTCAATTATCTTTTCAAAATAAGGAGTCAGCTTATGGTTCTGTTCTCTTAGCTCATCAATTTTATTCTCTCCGTAAGATGAAAGAGAAATTTCCGCAGCTTCAAGAAATCCGGCAAGTAAAATAAGCAGTAAAAAAACTATAAGTTCAAATATTATACTATCCATCTAATCCGGTTGCTATGCTAATTATTCTAAGCAACCCTTAAACCCTTCTCTTTTGTTAAACATATTTCTCAAGTTCGACTTTAAAAATACACTATAATAAACTAATTTCCATGAAATCAAATTGAACCTAAAAAATATTTTCGTTAAACTAAACATAATTAAAATGAATTTTGTGGAATAAACGTGAATCCGAGAAAAATAAATATTGTGGACAATGACAAACTCCGGATTGTTTGGGATGACGACCACAAGAGTTTAATCACGCTTAAGTATTTGCGGGATGAATGCCCTTGTGCCGGCTGCAAGGGAGAAACCGTTCTTCTTAAAACTTACCGCCCGCCAACCCCGCCGGTAATTACTCCGGGAATGTACAAGATAAAGAATATTGAAACAGTTGGTGACTATGCGATACAAATTACCTGGCAGGACGGGCATAATACCGGGATTTATTCATGGGATTATTTGAAGGAACTTGAGAAGGGACAGAATGAAAATGAAAATCAAAAATATGATCCGCTTTTATGATCACAAAAAACCAGCTTAAATATTACGGCTCACTTCTAAATAAAAAACACAGAATCCTGGAAAACAAATTTATAGCCGAGGGAATAAAGATAGTTGAAGAAGGTTTGGAGAGTGATTATGAGTGTGAAACTATTTTTGTAACCAGCAAATTTGAAGAATTGAATCCCCGGATGATTAAAAAATTAAAAGCACGAAATATAAATTTGGAAGTTTTGAAATCAGTAGAATTCCAGAGAATATCGGACACGAAAGCTCCGCAGGGAATTGCTGCTGTATTTCAGTACAAACAGAACAAAATTGCGTTAAATAAAATTGATGATAACCTGATAGTTTATCTTGAAGGTTTAGCAGACCCGGGAAATTTGGGAACTATAATTCGTACGGCGGACTGGTTTGGAATTAAAACAATGATGTTAAGTGAAGAAACGGTTGAACTTTATAATCCAAAAGTTATCCGTTCAAGCATGGGCTCAATTTTTCATCTGGAAGTTTTCGATGATGTCGGGTTAAATGAACTTAAAATTTTCAAGGCAAAAGATTACAAATTTGTTTGCAGCAATTTAACCGGGACGAGCATTTATGATTTTGAAAAACCCGATAAATTTATTCTTTTCTTCTGTAATGAAGCAAACGGTCCTTCTGAAAAATTATTAAAACTTGCTGATGAAAAAATTACTATTCCCGGCAAAGGCAGGGCGGAATCTTTAAATGTATCTACGGCAGCGGCAATAATTTTATCAGAGCTGACAAAATAAAAAAGCCCCGGAAAATCCCGGAGCTTTTTGAAATCTTACCAGGTATAAAATTACTTGACCAATAACATTTTCTTTACGGCAGAAAAATTTCCTGCATTCATCTTGTAGAAATAAACACCGCTTGTGAGGTTTAATGCGTTAAATTGAATTTCATAATTTCCTGCTGTCTGCTCTTTGTTTACAAGAGTTACAACTTCGTTGCCGATAGCATCATAAACCTTTAATGCAACAAATGTTTTTCCGGCTAAACTGTATGTAATTTTTGTTGACGGGTTGAATGGATTAGGATAGTTCTGATTGAGTGTAAACTCAACCGGGACAACATCAACATCAACCACATCAGAATACTCAAAGGTTCCGTCAAAATCTATTTGTTTTAATCTGTAATAAACTTTGGATGCAGATATGTTTGAAAGCTGATCTGCAAATGAGTAATTCTGAGGTTTAGTAGTTGTGCCATAACCTTCTACAAAACCTATCTGTAACCAGTTATCGTCGATCTTTCGTTCAACAGCAAAACCGCTGTTATTCAATTCGGTAGCTGTTTTCCATTGAAGATTTACAATTGTCCCGGAAACATTCGCATTGAATGAAACCAGTTCCACCGGTAATGGACTTGAACTTGTAAATAATCTGCCTGTGTTTAGATCGAGATAGAAATATACATCTTCATCTGCTGAAACCGTTGTATAACCAACATTATCTGCGTTATTTGATCTATTATCAGAACCCCATGCATCCCACGTTCCGTAAATTACTGCTTTCCAGTTGTAACTACCGGGAGAAGCGATAATTGCGTGATACGCATAAATGCCATCTCCCGCAAGCCAGTCACCGTCTAATCCATCGTCGTGCATTATCTCAGAACCGGAATTATTCCAGCCATTATGATCTCCAACAGCAACAAAGTCGTTAGTCGGTTGATCGTCAGCATTCACAATATTTACATCCGGCAGCCAGCCATCGCCATAAGTATTGCTATCATAAGTGAAAAGTACTTCCTGATTATTTATAGTTGTGTAATACCATGAGTTTCCAGAAACCGGGTAGTTAACAGACCAATCATCAAGGGTAACTTTCCACTCATCTCTTCCGGCTGTAGGAATAGTAATTAAACGTGAGTAAATACCATCACCGGGAGTTACATCACCCAGAGTACCGTCATCTACTAATTGGTCCGCAGTACCGGCCCAACCGTTAAATCCACCGCGCACATACCAGGGTTGGGCAAAAATTGATTGAACAATTCCGAATACGAGTATCAGAATAAATAGCGTAAAAGTTTTTTTCATTTTATTCTCCTTTTTACTTTTTGAGTTATTCATAATTGATTATCTGAATATTAAAATAATTAATAAATAACAATGTATCAATATTAAGCAGCAATAAAATATCTTCAAATTTACAGCAGATACGCATTATTTCTATAAAAACACATCTTACCCTAACCCGGATAAACCGGAAATGACAAATTTCAAAAAACGAATTCCAAATAAAATTCAAATCTCAATTTCTAAAATCCCAAACTATTTTTGAACATTGATATTTTGAATTTGGATATTATTTGAATTTTGGGATTCGTTATTTTTTATTTTCTGCCAAATCATAACAGGATATTAATTATAAGGTACTAATAAATATTTTTGTACTGCAATTTATTTCAAAAGTATCATCTTCTTCGAAACTATAAATCCACCTGCACGTAGCCGGTATATATATACTCCGCTTGCCAATTGTGATGCATCGAATGTAACCCGGTAATTTCCTGCGGGTAATTCTTTATTTATTAAAGTTGCAACTTCGTTACCCAGCACATCATAAACTTTTAGGTTCACGAGACCAAAATCAGCAACATCGAATTTTATTGTAGTTGACGGATTAAACGGGTTGGGGTAATTTTGTTCGAGCCGGTAATCTGTAACGGTTTCACCACTTGCTCCTTCTATGCCGGAAAGGATTCCTTCCTCGGGTGCGGGAAGTTTTACCGTTGTGTAAATATGGAATTCGCCCGGCAGCAGGGGAATCACATCCGTAACATTATTAACGAAGATACTGTCACCGCTGAAGAAATCGTACCACCATCCGGTATCGGGAAACTCAGGATTTATGTTGTTGGCTACAACGGCAAAATTTCCGATAACGTTAACGTTCATTGTCGGATCTAAAATTGTCAGTCGCTTTGCAAATGTATTCAATTTCATTGTATGGTTGGAGCTGTTGAATGCCGGGTAATCTTTTTTAAGATTAATTAATGCCTGAAATACTTTGTAGAGATTTCGCCTGTTTCCGTCATTAAAATAATCCCATTTAATCGGTTTTGGATCGGTGCGGCATCCATCGTTTCCGCAAGGGTAATTGATCGAAAAATCATAGCCCAGCTCTCCGAACTGCCACATCATTTTTATACCAGGTATTGTAAAATAGAATGCTGCCGCAAGCTTTATTCGCTGTATGGCAATGGGGAAGTTCTTTATATTATAATTGCCGTTAGAATTTCCGTACTGAAGATTTTTATACATTAACCTTTCTTCATCGTGACTTTCCATATAGGAAACAAGATGCGGAACAGTCCAGCCGCGGGTTAGATAAGAAGTGCCGGTAATGTTGGAATTATATCCCATAGTTGCTTCGTTGTACTCATAATTCATATTGTTCCAGAGGAGCATACCATCATCGGAAAGAACAGTTTCTTCACTATTAACGGCAAAATGTTCAAGGATTGCATAAGCAGTTGAATCGAACTCCCACATCTTATTCATCATTCTTTCAATTATATCTATGCGCGATTGGTCGTATTGGCTCCACAGATTAACATCATTCCCGCTATAGGTTTGCGTAAATCCCTTTGAAAGATCGAATCGGAAACCGTCGACTTTGAATTCTTCTATCCAGAATTTCAGTACACGATCTACATAATATTTAGTATCGGTACTTTCATGGTTAAAATCATTAAACACACTATACGGATGCGGGGCTGTTTGATTAAGCCATGGGTTATTGGCAGCAGGGCGATTGTTTACATCATCCCAATACAGCATTGCGAGGGGTGATAAATTATCAATTTGGTTTAATACAACATCAAGAATAACTGCTATTCCGTTAGCGTGTGCGCTGTCGATAAAACTTTTCAAATCATCTGCCGGACCGTAATATTTATCCGGTGCAAGATGGTAAATAGGATTATAACCCCAGCTAATATTTCCCGAAAATTCCATTATGGGCATTAGTTCAATTGCGTTAATGCCTAAGTTTTTTAAATACTGTAAAGTATCGCGCAAAGTTTTATAATCGTGTGATTCGAGAAAATCACGCATTAGTAATTCATAGATCACAAGCTTTTCGATAGGTGGTTTATTAAAGCTTGTTATTTGCCATGGATACGGCGCTTCAGCAGTTTGAAAAGTTGTAACGGGATAATCCGTTTTATCTTGAGGATATGGTTTTAGATTGGGGTAAGTACCGGGGTCTATCCATTGGTCATTCCAGGGGTCAAGAATTTTATGAGCAAACGGGTCCCCGATTCTTATTTTACCGTCAACGAGATACTGGAATGCAATCTCAGTTCCTACACTAACATTATTTAAAGTTATCCACCAAACAACACTATCTGCACTAAAAGCATAACGATTGAGAAAATACTGGCTTTCAACTTTCCAATCGCTAAAATCACCAATCAGGTAAACAAAATCTTTATACGGTGCCAGCAGTTCAAAAGTAACGCTGCTTGGAGAGTTTATCGTTATACCTGCTTCGATGCCCTGCGGCGGTATTTGGTTAACCATAGTTGGATTTACAAACATTATAAAATCTGTCGAGTCGGTTGAACCGGCTGTATCTACTCCAACTGCAACAACATCGTGAGGACCGGAGGGGTAATCGGAATAATTAAATAGGTAGTTTAGTGAATCAGTATTTGTTTGAGCTACCTGGTTGTTATCAACAAATAAAGTAAGTGAAGATGTTAGAGTTTCAATCTCAACAGCTTTAATAATAACTTCCACTGAAGATCCTTCTTTAACAAATGCCGGTGATCTTTGTGGATCGCCGAAACTGACTGAAACTTCGGGGCTTTCGACAATTAAATTTAATCCCGGCTCATAAATGTTAATAAAAATATCGGGTCTGGTTTGCTTTGTGCCATCCGCACTCCTGAATACGAAAACCAACTGGTAAATCTGTTCGGAAGAATTTGTAACAGAATAAAACTCTCTGGGAAATCCAATTACAAGTTTGTACAAATTTGATCCTAAGCGTGTAAGTGCAGGTTGGTTCTGATTATTTCCCCAATCACCAATTACGTGCTGCCAATCTCCGAAATTAGTATTTACACCGGTATGTGCATAAACCGTTCCCGTATAATTGAGTAGCTCTTCTGCACCGGGTTGAGTTGTATCGAGAAAAACTGTAATGCTATCGTTTTCAGTTGGAAATTCGGGTACCGTTACAACTACTTGAGAATAAACGACATTGGTAATTAAAAGCGTAATAAAAAATGTTAGGATATGCTTCATTAAAAGTTCCTTCCTTGTTCTAAAACTTTAGATGTTTATTTGTTTTTTCCCTGTAATCTGAATAACAACTTCTCTTCGTCGCGGTCTGTTGTCAAAATCAACAAAAATAATTTGCTGCCAGGTACCTAATAGGAGATGACCATTGTTAAACGGTACTGTTAAGGATGCGCCTTGAATAGCAGCTCGTATGTGCGAGTGCCCGTTACCGTCGTGCCAGGTTTGGTCATGCCCGTATGATATATTTTCGGGAGCGATCCTGCTGAAGAATGCCGGGTAATCTTTCAGCAGACCCGGTTCGAATTCGATAGTGGTTATCCCGGCAGTCGACCCGCCGGCAAAAACAATTACATTACCTTCAATAAATCCTGCAGATTTAATTAAATCCTGAACACGGTCGGTAATATCAATTATATCACAGTTTCCGTTGGTGCTAATTGAAATTGTGTATGTCTCAATATTCATTTAGATTGATAATTCTATTTTTCTGTTTAAAACAAAAATTTATTTATTCAAGATAAAAATAACAATGTAAAAGGAGAAACTATTTATCAATCGAAAATAAAATGGGAGAATTACTGTTTATTTGTTGATTGTGATTGCCCGCGGATTTAATTTTGCTGAACAAATTTTGAAATAATAGACGGGATAATAAAATGACATCACAAGATTATATTCAGCTTGAAGATAAATACGGTGCACACAACTACCATCCTATAGACGTTGTAATCGACCGCGGGGAAGGAGTTTGGTTGTGGGATGTTGAAGGCAGGAAATATATGGATTTTCTTTCCGCCTACTCTGCAGTAAATCAAGGACACTGTCACCCGAAAATTATTAGCGCACTAACCGAACAAGCACAGAAACTTACACTTACATCGAGAGCATTTTATAATAGCCAGCTTGGCGTATATGAAAAATATATCACGGAATTTTTCGGGTATGATAAAGTTCTGCCTATGAACACAGGTGTTGAAGCGGTGGAAACCGCATTTAAACTTGCACGCAAGTGGGCTTATACTGTAAAGGGAATAAAAGAGTATGATGCAAAAGTTATCTTTGCTGAAAATAATTTTCACGGAAGAACATTAACTGCCGTTTCAGCATCTACCGATCCTGAGTGTAAAGACGGATTCGGTCCATACCTTCCGGGTATCGAGCTAATTCCGTATAACGATCTCGCAGCGCTTGAAAAAGTTCTGGATGATCCGAACATAGCTGCATTCATTGTTGAACCGATCCAGGGAGAAGCCGGAGTAGTTGTTCCGGATGAAGGTTATTTGAAGAAAGCGCATAAAATGTGCAAAGCTAAAAATGTTTTACTCATTTGTGATGAAGTTCAAACCGGGTTGGCAAGAACCGGTAAGATGCTGGCTTCGGAACATGATGATGTTAGACCGGATGTACTTATTCTTGGTAAAGCTTTATCGGGAGGCGTTATGCCAATCTCGGCAGTTCTTGCAGATGATGAAATTATGTTATCCATAAAGCCGGGTCAGCATGGCTCTACTTTCGGCGGTAATCCTTTGGCAGCAAGAGTTGCAACCGCAGCGCTTGAAGTTCTGAAGGATGAAAATCTTGCCGGAAATGCAGAAAAGTTAGGAGAGTATTTCCGCAATAAGATGCAAAAGCTTGTAGATGAAATTGATATTTTAACTCTTGTTCGAGGGAAAGGACTGCTGAATGCTATCGTTATAAAACCGTCCTCAACCGGTAAAACCGCCTGGGATGTTTGTGTTGAATTAAAGAATAACGGTTTACTGGCAAAACCCACTCATGGTGATATTATCAGGTTTGCGCCTCCCCTGGTCATCACAAAAGAAGAGATTGATTGGGCAGAAGAAATTATAAGAAATGTGTTGATAAAATTTGATGCTGAGAATAAGCCGTTAACTGAAAAAGCCGGTGATTAAACCGGCTTTATGATTATTGCGGTACTAAAAAATCACTTAAAATCTTTTTCGTTTCTTCTATAGCAATTCTCAATTTAGGTAATCGTTCTTCGATGCTCGGCAAATCGTTGCTTTTGCCCGATATCTCAATACCGAAAGCTTCGTCTCCCACGCGTTGTGCACCAACAGAGTAGCTTGCGCCTTTCAGCGTATGAGCAATGTTAATGATATTCTCGGTGTCTTTTTCTTTAACAGACTTCGACATCTGTTCTAATTTTTCAGAGATATCATCTAAATAAGATGAGAGTAAATCTTTTTCAAAGTCAAAGTCGCCGGCACTAACTTTTTTCAGTCTTTCAAAATCGAATAAAGAGCTGTCTTCCTCTACAGGATTTATTCCGTTCTTCGGTTCTTTCGGGGAATTTTTTATATCCAGTATCCGGTCTATTAACCCGATTAAATCCTTTGCGATAATGGGCTTCGGCAGATAGTCATTCATCCCGGTTTTTATACATTTATCTCTGTCTCCCATTAAAGCGTGAGCCGTTAAAGCTATTATCGGGATGTTTTTCTTTTCACTTTCGAAATTTCTAATTCTTTGAGTTGCAGTAAAACCATCTACTTCCGGCATTTGTATATCCATTAAAATCAAATCGTATTCCTTCTCTTCAACCGCTTTAATTGCCTCGGCACCGTTGTTTACAGCAGTAGCGTTGTAACCTGCGGCTTCAAGTATTTTTAATGATACTTTTTGATTAATCAGGTTGTCCTCAGCCAACAAAATGTGATAGTTTTTTCTTAAGTCTTTAGGAGAATCCATATTACCGGAAGATTTAAAAGTCTGCTCGGTAGCTGCTTCTTCTGAGGTTTCCGGTAGTTCCTTAATTGTTTGATCTGTATCTTGCATTTTAACCTTTATATTAAAACTGAAAATGCTTCCTATTCCTTTTTCACTAGTAACACCTATCTTTCCTTTCATCAGCGACACATATTCCTTACAAATAACAAGTCCCAACCCCGTTCCACCAAGCGCCCTACTTTCGTCTCCGTTAACCTGGGAAAATGGTTTGAACAGCGAATTAATTTTATCTGCAGGTATTCCAATCCCGGAATCAATTATGGATGCCCTTACTTCAACAAAATCATCATCAATTTTTTGTGTTCGTATTCTTATTCTAATTTCACCTTCGGAAGTAAATTTAACTGCGTTGCTTAGAAGGTTTATAAATATCTGTCGAATCTTTGTAGAGTCACCGTTAAGCAGGTGTATTGTATCAGCCGGTATATCTTTAACTATTTTTATTTTCTTCTCGGAAATTTTTGTTGATAATACAGAGAGTGAGTGATCGATTATTTTATACAGATCGAAATCCATTTGTTCCAGTTCTATTTTACCGGATTCTATTTTTGATAGATCGAGCACTGAATTGATTATTTCTATAAGAGATTCGGCAGATTGTCTTGCACTTGAAGAAAATTGCTTTAGTTCATTCTCATCAGAATAAGCACCGGATTCGATTAATGTTAAAAAGCCCAGGATACCGTTTAGCGGTGTTCTTATCTCATGACTCATATTTGCAAGGAACCTACTCTTTAAGTTTGTTAACCGCACTGCTTCGTTTGCCAGTGCTTCCGATTTTTCTTTCTCTTTTTTTAACGCTTCCTCAACTTTTTTTCTTTCTCTTTCATTAACTACCTGTTCGGTAATATCCTGAATGTTTCCTTCCATGTAATATTTTCCGTCTTCGTTTTTCACTAATTTGTCATTGAGCCGAACAAAAACACTCGTACCATCCTTCTTTTTCAATTCAAGCTGGTAATCCTTTACCTGCCCTTTTTTCCTTAGTTCATCTACTAACCGCTTTCTATCGTCCGGATTTACATATAAATTTCCTATGTCCACAGATGTAAGTTCTTTCTCATCTTTGTAGCCGAGTATTTCGGCAAATGCTTTGTTCAGTGTTATAAATCTGCCGTCGGCAGTTGATTGAAAAATTCCTTCTACGGAATTATCGAAAATTGAGCGATATTTTTTATGTGATAATTCAACTTTAAAATTTTTCTCCGCCAGAATTAAGCGCATTTTAAAACTATACGCACTTGCAATTACCGATACCATACTTAGCATCAAAACAAAAGCAACCGATTCGGCTATGTTCGGAAGGAAATAAACGCCGTTTTCATTAAGAAGAATAGCAACTGCGAAAACTACGTTGTAGTATATTGCTACGATTATTTGGTTTTTAACTTCCCAGCTTAGAAATAATGCCGAAGTAAAAATAACTAACCCGACAATCTGTGAGTTTACCAATAATGTTTTGGGCAGGATATAAATCATCAATCCCGATGATGCAATTATTGTAATCAAAAGAGTATGAACAAGTAAGATGGAATATTTATAAGCGAATCTCGAATTAAGTATGGCAAGAATAAATATTGCTATTAGTGTCGAGGTAACTCTTACCAGATAAATTGTTACAGCATACTCACTAAAATATCTGACTTCAAAAATCATCGCAATAATTCCAAAGAAGGCAACCAGGTATCCCATTAATTTTAATGGAGTAATTACCAGCATATTCGCTTCGCTTCGGATTTTATCGTATCTCTCTTTAGATACCGGTAGCTTGCCCTTTAGAAGAAAATCAAAAAGAGATATAGCTTTTTCAACAACCATTATTCTTCCTTTTTTGGATTTTTGCAAACTTTTTATGATTTTCCTTCTTCATAATAATTAATACACTGCACCGCAGCAGGTTTTTTTGTTTTTTATCATATTTGATGCCAATATGGATGTTTTTTATTCAATTGATTTAACCATTTTTTATTTCTTCAACCATACAATTTCTACCGGTTTTTTAGATAAATTTTTTTCTATTATAACAAATGTGAATAACTGGTATATAGCTTATATTATTCTATTTGGAATGTTAATTTTTAAAGGTGGAAGAATCGGGAAGATTGCAGCGGTCGGGGTTATACTTCTGATTGTTGTAACCGATCAGACAGGTTACCGGCTGCTAAAAGAATTATTCCAGCGGGCAAGACCCTGTAATGCTCTCTCCGATGTCTTGACCCCTTTAGGTTGTACGGGTAGTTTTTCTTTTCCATCAAATCATGCACTAAACAATTTTGCAGCAGCTACATTTTTCTCAAAACTTTTTCCGCGTTATAAATGGGCATTATACATTACGGCATCATTAGTTGCGCTGAGCAGGGTATATCTCGGGTTGCATTATCCATCGGATATAATTGCCGGTGCGGCAATAGGAATGATTTTCGGCTATGCCTTTGCGATGGCTGTTTTAAAGATAGACAATGTAATAACCGCTAAGCAAAAAAAAGTTAAACTGCCTTCGTCCGGCGGAAAGTGAGTTAATTTATGAAACGTGCGGATATACATTTTACAAATTGGTTTTCGGATTTTGGTTTTATTATAAACTCACCTTTATTCTCTCTTCCCGCAAAAGTCGGTACATGTAAAAAGAGATGAGTTTATTGTAAAATCCGAAAACCAATTAAAATTGTGCATACATCAGGTAAATTTATGTTCGGAAGAGCGGTTCCCGAAGAGGTGGATTCAATATCGAATTTGATTAAAGCATTAGCAGAATATGAAACGAATATGAAAAAACCATTTATAAACAGGAAAATGATTATAATGCGAGTTCCATCTGACCTTAATGAGAAATTATAAACACATGAAAAATTATCAGATCGGGTTGTTGCAACAGAAGGATATATCAGGGAAGTTTTGTTTTGAGAGAATAGCTGGTGATTGAGTGGAACAAACCGGCAATCGATTTTTATAAAAGCGTTGGTGCGGTTCATCTGGATGAATGGACTGTATTCGGGCTAACCGAAGATAAATTTGATGAATTACCTTGATTGGTGTGTAATACATCTTTCAATGTTGTTTTCACTTAGAATAGTTATCCCAATTTTATTTATCTTTCATACCAAATTTTACTAAGAATAAAATCTATTAAAAATACAGGATAAAAAATGGCTGATAGAAGAGTTGTTGTAACCGGTATGGGTGCAATCACTCCCATCGGGTTGAACGCTGAAGAATTTTGGGATGGATTGATCTCCGGTAAAAGCGGGGCGGCAAAAATAACCAAGTTCGATCCTTCAAATCTTAAAACCCGGTTTGCATGTGAAGTAAAAGGATTTGATCCTCTGAATTATCTCGATAAAAAAGCTGTAAGAAGAATGGACCTTTTTGTTCAATATTCTATGGTTGCAACAATACAGGCGCTGAGCGACAGCGGTCTCTCTCCTGAGAAAATGTCTGAAGAAGATAAAGACAAAACAGGAGTTCTTTTCGGAAGCGGGATAGGAGGGATAAAAACATTCGAAACGCAAGCTATTATAAACTCAACACAGGGTCCGGCAAGAATTTCACCTTTCTTTATTCCGATGATGATTCCCGATATAGCTTCCGGTCAGATTTCAATTGAGCATGGTTTTAGAGGTCCCAATTATTGTATCGTATCTGCTTGTGCAACTGCCAACAATAACATGATCGATGCTTTTATATTAATCAAGCAGAGGATGGCTGATACAATAATTACAGGTGGAGCAGAAGCTCCGATTACGGAACTGGGCGTTGGTGGATTTAATGCATCGCGTGCTCTATCTACCAGA
>BDSV01000112.1 GCA_002898075.1 bacterium BMS3Abin03 | reverse complement strand
CAACATATTTATATACAGTTGGTCCAATAACTACAAAAGGGTAAGTAAAAAACACAAGCGACTGAGTCGGTTGCGTAAACAACGTATCTTCAAGTGTGGTTACAGTTCCATTCTCGGTCTTTAGTAATTTGTAAATATTTCCCGAACGAATGAAAAAGTAAGGACCGAAACCATATACATATGTTATTGGATATTCTGGAACAAAAACACTTTCAAATGTTAAATCCCACGCATCGGAATTAGAGTAAATATAAATCGAATCGCCTATAGTTAGAAAAAGATGCTGATCATTTAATGCTAAGCGTGTAGAGGAAGTAAAATCTTTTTCAATGTAGTTTGTTAGAAAGAAATCCCCGCTGGCTTCGTGAGAGTAGAATTTAAATAATGCTTTATCCGTAAGCAGATAGTATAGACTATCCTTCTGCCCAATAGAAAAATACTGAGTA
This sequence comes from bacterium BMS3Abin03, assembly GCA_002898075.1. Lineage (GTDB taxonomy): Bacteria > Bacteroidota > Ignavibacteria > Ignavibacteriales > Ignavibacteriaceae > BMS3ABIN03. The sequence goes on along the minus strand of BDSV01000112.1, from coordinate 4,521 downwards.
GGTACCGGCTGCGCGAGCGTAGTAGTAAGAAATAATCCTATCGCAAGAAAAGAAATTTTCATTGTATTCACCAAGATTCTAACAACTGTAGATATTTTATAGTCTTTTTTAATAATCATCTTATTACCTGCTCAACATACTTATCTCATTAAAATCATCTTTTTACTTTCGACAAAATCACTTGTACTTAATACATAAAAATAAACTCCGCTAGATAGTCCAGATGCATCAAACTCTATTTTATGTCTTCCCTGAGATTTCTCTTCGTCAACAAGTGTAGTAACTTCCTGCCCTAATGTATTAAATACCTTTAATGTAACTTGTTCCCGATAGGGAATTTCATAAGTGATAGTAGTAGTTGGGTTAAAAGGATTAGGATAATTTTGCGAAAGTGAAAATGAATGAATTTGCTCATTGGTTTCCTGTATAGAAGATAAATCTGTCCAGGTAAACGGGTAAAATGTTGAACCTGCATACCACTTAGAAAAGTGTAGTGAATCACCCAATAAAAATATATAGTAATCTGTAATATTTGTTATATCTGATTCTGAAGGAATATAAGCGACGCCCGCATCTTTGGTTAGCACAATATTTATAGAAACAAAGTAATAAAGATTTTCCTTTGTTATTAAATATCCATACATGGTATGTATTTGAGACACATTAATTCCCCAATTATCATATTCAAAATGTGGGAAGTATGGTTCTTCAATTATATTTATATATAGTATGCTTATTAATGGTGGCTCTGGAGGATACCAATAAAAATAATGGACCAGTTTGTTACCAGTCAATCCAGTATTTACATTTGTCCCGCATCCGCTAATGCCTTGCACAGGGTAAAAATCAAAACCTTCAACGTACTTATATGCTGTGCAGCCAAGAACTACATATGGATATGTTAAATGGACGTAATTATTATTAGGTGGTTGCGTAAACAACGTATCCTCAACTGTAGTTACAGTTCCATTTTCGGTCTTTAGTAATTTGTAAATATTTCCTGAACGAATGAAAAAGTAAGGACCAAAACCACGCACAGATGTGACAGGATATTCAGGAACAAAAACGCCCTCGAATGTTAAATCCCATGCATCGGAATTAGAGTAAATATAAATCGTATCGCCTATAGTCAGAAAAAGATGTTGATCATTTAATGCCAAGCGTGTAGAGCTGCTAAAATCTTTTTCAATGTAGTTTGTTAGAAAGAATTCCCCGCTGGCTTCGTGAGAGTAGAATTTAAATAATGCTTTATCCGTAAGCAGATAGTATAGACTATCCTTCTGCCCAATAGAAAAATACTGGGTAGGTACCGGCTGCGCAAGCGTAGTAGTAAGAAATAATCCTATCGCAAGAAAAGAAATTTTCATTGTATTCACCAAGATTCTAACAACTGTAGATATTTTATAGTCTTTTTTAATAATCAATTAATTGCCTGGTTATCTCATTATAATCATCTTTTTGCATTCAATAAAACTTCCCGAACTTATTCTATAAAAATACACACCGCTTGGAAGATTAAAGTCATCCGCATTAAAGTTTAATTTATAATTTCCGGGTGACTGAACTTCATTTTCTAAAGCAGCAACTTCAATTCCCAACAAATTATAAATTTTAAGTAAAACGTTTTTTCTTTCTCCAATAGTATATTCTATAGTAGTAGAAGGATTGAAAGGGTTAGGATAGTTTTGAGACAAAGAAAATTCGTACGGTTGATTTTCATCCAACACACTTGTAACAGGATCCAATACATGAATATAAGCATAACCCGAATCAGGATAGTGAACAACATTATTAAAAATTGATTCATCCGTAATTGTTGCTCTTATTTTTATTATGTCACTTACTTCCAAGTCAGATGGATAAATTGGCACATTAACCTGATGTCCGTTAAAATTTAATCTCCACGAATTTATTACACTATCCGATCTTGTATGAATAATATCCACATAGAGAGAATCGACCAGTCCCGGAATGGTTGCATCCCAGGTTATGTGTAGTACAAACGGGAAAGTATTAATTGGTCTGTCTATTAGCGGATGTAAACCAGTAATTTCCAAAGTTAAAGGATTATATATAGTTGAATCTATTACCGCGGATATAAGTCTGTCTGAATTTGATCCATACAGAGTGCCGCTTGACCAAATATTGTCGCTTTGAACGATTCCGAATTTATCTGCAAATGTATAACTACCATTATCCGAAGAAAAATTATAAGTCATTTTAAATGTTTGTACGGGATAACCGAATATTGTGTCTATTTCTATCCCTAGCGATGTATATAATTTGGGTTCACCTTGTATATACGAAGTAAATACAGAATCGTTTGGAATATTGAAATCCACAGCAAGTCTTACAGTATCATCTTCCGGAAGCTTTACAAATAGTTTGTTTTGAGTACTGTCATATCTAAACAGGTAATTGCCTTCATCATCTCCATAAAAGAGCTGCACAGTGAATTGGTCAAGTTTATAAAACGTTTGATCATTAATAACTGAATCTTTATTTATAAAATATTTACCGTAATAAGTTCCGGACCCGGTACCGCCAGGTCCATGAAATTGATAATCAACCTGGTATTCACATTTATTACTAATTTCTAAAGGGAAGAAATTTTGTGCAAATACAGAGCACGATAAAATTTGGAAAAAAATTACTGCAGCAGCTACAATTTTTATTTTCATCTCATTAATACCATTTTTTTCGAGATAACTTGTGTACCCGCTTTTAGAGTATAGAAATAGATTCCGCTTGGTAAACTCGTTCCGTTGAACTTTACTCTGTAATTGCCGGCAGCTTCTTCTCCATCGACCAATACAGCTACTTTTTCACCAAGCAAGTCTGTAACGGTAATGCTAACGTAAGAATACTCAGGTATTGAATATTCAATTGTTGTAGATGGATTGAATGGATTTGGATAATTATTCTTTAACGAATAATTACTTGCCGGAGAATCGTTTTCATTTACAGATGTTATCGAATATTCCAGCTCATGGAACATCGATGGCGAACCGGGTAATGAATATAAAATATTATCTCCAAGTTGAAATAAATATACATCTGTCAGCTTCAACACATATTCCCATGATAACTGCTGGTACCGTGTTATACCCGAAAAGTTTACAACAATTCTCCCTCCATTTGGCGGTATTCTCACATCTAATAAATAAATATATCTTTTAGACCCGCCATAGTACTCATAAACATAAGCGGGCAGACAATCTGCCCACCAATCATTTATAAGCACAATCGGAAAATCCGGTTCCTGTAAAACTCTTGCTCTTATACCGCAAACAGATGGTGGGAGGGGAGGCGGGCGGTAAACAAGTGTTGTGTAAACCACATTGTCTTCAGCTATGAATTGAAATTCCATTCCGCCATCCCCCGCGTGATCCATAAAATAAATTTGAAAAGCGCCAAAACCCTCAACATACTTGTAAATATTTCTCCTCACAATTATATAAGGGTATTTAAACAGCGGTTGATTATTTAACACAATTAGTGTGTCTTCAACGATTTCAAGCGAGTTGTTGTTTATTCCAAGTAGTTTTAAAGTGTTTGCTGTTTTTAGTATAAAATACGGTCCAAACCTATAAATTTGGTCAATAGTAAATTCAAAACTTATAGTGCTTAATAAACCAGGATGATGTATATCTGAGATGTCATAAAGAAACAGAGTGTCTCTGTTTTCAATAATAAAATATGCATTATTGAGCGCTGTATTAGTATAGGAAGTGAAGTCCCCTTCGATATTACTTAGATAACTGAAATTCCCAAATTCACTAGGTGATGAGAAAAAAAGAATATTTGTATCAGAAGAAAATATGTATAAGGAATCTTTATTTATAACGTTATAGTATGCCGAAGGTGCAGATTGTCCGAATAACTCGAAGGATGTTAAAAATAAGAGTAATAAGAGAGCTAATATTTTAATTCCACATTTCATTCTTACCCCGTTGAAATCTGAAAAACAATTTAGCAAATTAGAATGTATAAGTCAATCTATGGTTACACCGTTCTTGAATACTTCGCCTTATCCTCTTTCCTTTCGATGTAGCCATCAAAATTCATTGCAGTGTTGCGGATGAGGAGTATGCCCATGTCTTTAACATTTATATTTTTTCAAGTAATAAATCTTGCAATTGTTTTTTGCTTGGCAAATATAGTCTGTATTCTCTTGCAAATATTTGGTTATTATTTTCAGGGAGAATGTATTTTACAACGGCTTTATTAGTTTGCTTACAAAGTACTATACCTACTGTTTTATTTTCTTCTTTTGTTTTGATTTCCCGGTCATAAAAATTAACATACATTTACATCTGACCGATATCCTGATGCCTTAACTCTCCGATTTTTAAATCAATCAAAACGAAGCATTTTAATATTCTGTTATAAAAAACCAAGTCAATGTAAAAATCATCCTCGTTAAATGTAATTCTTTGCTGTCTGCTATGAAAAAGAAATCCTTTGCCTAACTCTAGGTGAAAATGTTCTATCTTATTAATTAGTGCTGTTTCCAATTCG
>BDSV01000111.1 GCA_002898075.1 bacterium BMS3Abin03 | reverse complement strand
AGGTGAGTTTATAATAAAACCAAAATCCGAAAACCAATTTGTAAAAGGTGTATCTTGCAACTTAGTTGCGATATGAATTGCTAACTAAAAACGCCATCTATTTTGATACCGCAATTACGGCATTTCCCGTCTTTCAATTTATCGGAAATTACTGTGTGCCAATCGCGTTTTATTAGCACACTACCGCATCCCGGGCAGAAAGTTGTTTGCCCTTCTACGTTATGCACATTTCCCACGTAACAGTATTTGATTCCCATTTCCATTGCAACGGTTCGTGCGCTCGTTAAGGTTTGCGCAGGTGTGGGAGGTTTGTCTCTCATTTTAAAATCGGGATGAAAAGCAGTAAAATGCAGCGGTACCGAATCACCCAGGTTATTTAATATCCAATCCACTTCTTCTTTAATTTCCTCTATATTGTCATTCTCCCCGGGAATTAAGAGCGTGGTTATTTCAATCCAAACATCCGTTTCATTTTTCAGCCAAACAAGCGTATCGAGCACATCGTTAAGATGAGAGTAAGTGTTTTTCCAGTAAAAATTTTCTGTAAAACCTTTAAGATCGACATTTGCAGCATCGATATATTTATAAACATCTTTGCGTGCCTGTTTGTCGATATAACCGGCAGTAACCATAACAGAGCGAATGCCTGCTTCGCGGGCAATTTTAGAAATGTCAATTACATACTCACCGAAGATTGTCGGATCGTTATAAGTGTATGCTATCGAAGGAGTGCCGTATTTTTTTGCAAGAGCTACAACATCTTCGGGTGAAGCTTTAAGCGAGTTAAGTTCGTCGAGCTTTGCTTTACTCATTGTCCAGTTCTGGCAAAATTTGCATCCGAGGTTACAGCCGGCAGTTCCGAAACTCAATACGGTTGTTCCGGGCAAAAAATGATTGAGCGGTTTCTTCTCGATAGGATCAACGGCAAAACCTGTTGGGCGTGCATAGCCGAGCGTGTAAAGCTTACCGTCTATGTTCTGCCTTATGAAGCAAAAACCCGGTTGTCCTTTACCAATTTTGCAATAGCGCGGACACAGTGTGCAAAGTAGTTTCTCCTTATCAGCCGGTTCCCACCATTTTGCCTCTACAAGATCATTTCTTTTTTTTAAGATTTCCATTTACATCACCTCAAATCTCAGCCAGTTTACTTTACTCTTATCAGAAAACGGAGTACCGGACATAAATATAACCACATCACCTTCATTTACAAGTCCTGTATTTAGTATAATTTCTTTTGCTTTATCTACTGCAATATTTTCTTTATCTATCTTTTCCATAAAAAACGAGGTAACTCCCCATCGAAGGCAAAGAGAGTTCATCGTTTCGAAATTGTTGGAGATTGCAATTATGTTTGCTCCCGGTCTGTATTTGGAAAGTCCGCGGGCAGTTCTTCCTTTAAAAGTAAAAACAACAACAGCTTTTGCCTTTATCTGTTTACAAATAGTTGCTATTCCTCTGAACATCGAATCGAAAAGATTTTCTTCAAAATTTTCAGGGTTAATAAAATTCAATTTTCTGCTTTCAACATTATGATTTTCAGCATTAAAAATTATTTCATTCATAATTTTAACTGCCTGCAAAGGAAATTTACCGATTGCTGTTTCGCCGCTTAACATTACCACATCGGAACCGTCCCAAACTGCATTTGCAATGTCAGAAGCTTCAGCCCGTGTAGGCATCGGAAAGCTAATCATCGATTCGAGCATTTGTGTTGCAGTTATTACAAGCTTTCCCTCTTCGTTACATCTTTTTATTATTTCTTTTTGATGAAACGGAACTTCCTGTGGAGTTAGTTCCACTCCAAGGTCGCCCCTGGCAACCATAATACCATCAGATACTTCAAGTATTGCATCGAAATCATCAATCGCTTCTTTCTTTTCTATCTTGGCTATAACCGGAATTTCTTTGCCTTTATTGCTCAGCCATTTTTTAAGTTCAATAATATCGTTTGATGATCTTACAAAAGAAAGTGCGATATAATCTATCCTGTGATGCAAAACGAATTCAAGGTCTTTGTAATCTTTTTCAGTTATCGAAGGAGTTGAAAGTTTCATCCCTGGCAGATTCATTCCCTTGCGCGGTGAAAGAGTTCCGCCGTTCTCTATCTCACAGATAATTGAACGCTGTTTTTTCTCGATTATTTTTAACTTTATCAGTCCGTCATTTATTAATATTGGTTCACCGATATGCGCATCATCTACTATGTTTTTATAAGAAGTAGAAATAATATGTTTGTTGCCTTTTATGTCGTCAATTGTAATTTCAATTTTCTCCCCGGTTTTAATTTCAATTGATGGTCTGATTAATTCACCGATACGTATTTTAGGTCCTTGAAGGTCAACAAGAATAGCTAAAGGCAGATTCAATTCAACACAAGCATTGTTAATGTTCTCAAACAGTTCGGTAAAAAACTCATACGAACCGTGAGACATGTTCAATCGTGCGCCGTCAACTCCTGCGTTAATCAACTTTTTAATCGTTTCGCTCGACGAAGTTTTAGGCCCGAGTGTAGCAAGAATTTTTGTTTTTGAAAATTTATCTTTTACAGAATTAATCATTTTTTCTTTTTCCTCGATTTATTTTTCCCATCAATATTTGCCGCTCTTGCTTTTGCATACATTTCACGGAGTTTTTTCTCAACCAGGTAAAACACTGAATTTCGTTCGTATGATTTACCGGCTTTTTTACCAGCCGCAACACCCGTAAGAATTTCAATTCCGTCTTCAACCCTGCTAATCGGGTAAATATGGAATTCTTTATTCTTCACTGCTTCAACAACATCTTCTCTTAACATAAGATCTTTAACATTTTGTACCGGAATAACGACTCCCTGGGTTTTACTTGTACCATATAATTTACAAATATCAAAGAATCCTTCAATCTTTTCATTAACTGCGCCGATCGGCTGTACGTCACCCTTTTGATTAAGCGAACCGGTTACCGCAATTCCCTGTTTAATCGGAAGACCGGAAAGAGTTGAAAGCAGTGCGAATATTTCGGCACAGGAAGCGCTGTCGCCGTCAACCGTTCCGTATGATTGTTCGAAGACGAGATTTGCATTGAATGCAAGCGGAAGTTCCTGCCCGAATGTTTCCTTGAAATAACCAGAGATAATCAATACACCTTTGTTGTAATGCCGTCCGCTCATTCCGGCTTCGCGCTCTACATTTATTATATTCCCGCTGCCTAATGAAACCGTGGCAGTAATCCGCGTAGGTCTGCCGAATGAATAAAAATCAGCGGCGTAAACAGCAAGCCCGTTTATCTGCCCGATCCTTTCACCCGAAACATCGATCAGAAAAGTTTTATTCTCATACATCTCGGTTATTTTCGATTCAAGCATTCCATGTCTGTTACGGGCACTCTGATAAGCTTTTTCAATATGAGCAGCAGATACAACTGCTTCGCCGTCGTCTTCAGCCCAAAAGCTTGCCTCTCTTGCAAGGTCTGCAATCTTCGAAAATCTCGTAGTGAGCTTATTCTTTTCACCCGCAAAAATTGCAGCTATCTCCAGCAAATAAGCAATTGCGTACTTATCAAATTCCTTCAGGTTTTCATTCTTGATAAATTTCTTTATTACTCTTGCGTATTCCCCTAATACTTTATTGTTGCGCTTCATTTCATAATCGAAATCGGCTTTTATTTTGAACATCTTTTTAAAGTCGTACTCGTATTCCGATAAATAAGAATAGACAAACTGGCTGCCTATAAGAATCACTTTTACATCAAGCTCAATCGGTTCCGGCTTTAATGTGATTGACGAAAATTGAATAAGATTCGGCTGATCATGAATTTCGAGTTTATGATATGTGAGCACTCTTTTTAGTGTTTTCCAAACTCCGGGTTCTTCAAAAAGATGCATTACGTTCAAAACAAGGTAGCCTCCGTTTGCTCTTAAAAGCGAACCGGATTTAATATTTGTAAAATCGGTATAAAGACCGCCCTTACCGTCGCTTACTCTTTCAACCGCACCGAACAGATTTGTGAATGTCGGTGAAGTTTCAATTATAATCGGGCATTCATTCACATGGCTGTTATC
>BDSV01000110.1 GCA_002898075.1 bacterium BMS3Abin03 | reverse complement strand
AGATAGACGTAATAATTATTGCAACAGTTACGCCCGATATGTTTTTCCCTGCAACTGCTTGCCTTGTTCAGGAGAAAATAGGTGCAACAAATGCCTGGGGATTCGATCTGTCGGCAGCTTGCTCCGGCTTCCTGTTTGCATATCAAACAGCTTGTTCACTTATCGAAAGCGGACAATTTAAAAAAATATTGCTTATCGGTGCAGATAAAATGACCTCTATCGTTGATTATACGGATAGAAATAATTGTATCTTATTCGGTGATGCAGGTTCGGCTGTGTTGTTGGAACCATCGGAAGATATGTCCCTCGGTTTGCAGGATTCGATTTTAAGAATTGATGGAGCGGGTAAAGATAAGCTCTATATGCTGGGCGGCGGCAGTCTAAATCCGCCGACGCATCAAACTATTGATAATAAAATGCATTATATTTTTCAAGATGGCAAGGCAGTATTCAAAGTGGCGGTTAAAGGTATGGCAGATGTTTCTTACGAGTTGATGCAAAAAAATAACCTTACTGCTGATGATATAGCTTATCTTGTTCCTCATCAGGCAAACATGAGAATTATTGATGCAACCGGACAGAGAATGGGTTTAACTAAAGATAAAGTGATGGTAAATATTGATAAGTACGGTAATACAACCGCAGCAACAATTCCATCCTGCCTAACGGAATATTACCGTGCAGGCAAGCTGAAGAAAGGAGATAAGGTTATTCTTTCCGCGTTCGGTGCGGGATATACCTGGGGGGCATCATACGTTGTTTGGGCAATCTGATAATTATTCGATTTTATTGATTTACAATGAGTAAAAAAGCATTTTTATTTCCGGGTCAGGGGTCTCAGTATGTAGGTATGGCAAAAGACCTGTTCGATAATTCGGCTGAAGCCAAAGAGATGGTTCTTACTGCCGACGATGCATTGGGAATTCCTTTATCATACATAATGTTTAACGGACCTGTTGATGAGCTTAGACAAACGGGGTACACTCAACCGGCAATATTTCTGCACAGTGTTATACTTGCAAGCTTAATAAGAACTGTTTCACCCGAAGGAGCTGCAGGACATTCTTTAGGAGAATATTCGGCGCTTGTATCGGCTGGTGCAATACAATTTTACGAAGCGATTAAGCTGGTACGTGCCCGGGGTAAAGCTATGCAGCAATCCGGTGTTGAAAATCCGGGTACAATGGCTGCGGTAATTGGATTAGAACCCGGTAAAGTAGATGAAATTTGTGCCGTAGCTTCGTCTGCAGGAATTGTTCAATGTGCGAATTTTAATTCACCGGGGCAGGTGGTTATATCCGGTTCTGTTGAAGGTGTACATAAAGCAATGGAACTCTGCAAAGCAAACGGTGCAAAGCTTGTAAAAGAGCTGGTAGTCAGCGGTGCATTTCATTCACCATTAATGCAATCTGCAAAAAACAAGTTGAAAGCCGCTCTTGAGGATACAAATTTTTACGATACGAGATTCCCGGTTTATGCAAACGTTACTGCATCCCCGGTTACCGGTAAAGAGGAAATTAAAAAAATGTTGTACGAGCAATTAACTTCACCGGTCAGATGGGATAATACAATTAGAAATATGATTAACGACGGTATGGATGAATTTTACGAAATCGGTCCCGGTAAAGTTTTACAGGGTTTGCTTAAAAGAATAAATCCTGATGTAACCTGTTACACAATTGATAAATATTCGGATGTGGAGAAATATCTTTAATGACTGAAGAAACTGAAAATTTTACTAAAAATTTTACGAAGAAGATAAACGAGTTGTTCATCGACCCGAAAATTTTCACTTACAGATTCTCCTGTAAATGTTCCGGCGAATGCTGCTACTACGGTGTTTATACAGATTTAAAAGAACATGATAAAATACTTGAGTTAAAAGATAAACTATTACCGCTCTTCGATGAAAGTATGTCTAAAGATTTAAGCAAATGGTTTGAGCCGCCGGAAGAAGATGAAGATTTCGAATCGGGTGTGGCAGTAGGTACCGAGGTTATTAACGGAAAATGTGCGTTCCTTGACAAAAACGGTTTGTGTACTTTACAAAGATTAGCTAATTTGGATGGTGTTCATAAGTGGAAATATAAACCGCTGTACTGTATATTATTCCCGCTTACAATATATGAAGGTGCTCTAACCATTGATGACGAGCATATTGACAGATTGAAAACCTGTAATGCAGAACAGAATCCTTCTACCTCAATCTATGAAGCTTGCAGAGAAGAACTGGTTTATTTTTTCGGAGAAAAGAATTTTAACGAACTTGAAGACTATAAAAAAAAATATCTTAACACATTAGATTAAGAGGAGTCAAACGATGTTATTCAATAAAAGAGCAATTGTAACCGGCGGTTCGAGGGGCATTGGAAGAGCTATTGTAAAAGAGCTTGCGGCTAAAAATTGCAGCGGTATTATGTTTTCCGATATTGCTTTCATAAATGATGACAGCGAGGCTTGTGCAGCAGAAATTCAGCAGGAAATTAATAACTCGGATACAAAAATATATGCTTTCAAAGCCGATGCATCATCGCTCAAAGAAGCAGAGAATACAGTAGCTGCTGCTGTAGAAAAATTAGGCGGCGTCGATATTTTAGTTAATAATGCCGGGATCACCCGCGATAACTTACTGCTGCGGATGACCGAAGAGGATTTTGACAATGTAATAAAAGCAAATCTTAAAAGTGTTTTTAATTATACAAAAGCAGTGCTTAGAACAATGATAAAGCAGAAGTACGGTAGGATTGTTAACATTGCCTCGATAGTAGGTTTAATTGGTAATGCCGGACAGGCGAACTATTCAGCTTCCAAAGCCGGTGTTATAGGGTTTACTAAATCGATGGCGCGGGAATTAGCTTCGAGAAATATTACCGTTAATGCCATTGCACCCGGTTTTATTCAAACCAAAATGACGAATAAACTAAATGATGATCAAAAAGAAGCATTGCTTAAAACCGTACCTTTAAGCAGGATGGGAACACCCGAAGATGTTGCCAGGGTAGTAACATTCTTATGCAGCGAAAATGCCGATTACATTACCGGTCAGGTAATTGCGGTTGACGGCGGAATGACAATGTAATTTGTCTAATAACCTTTATTTTTATTAAATTTAGCGGAATTAAATCTCATATTAAATAATTTCTTTATTTCAAACAAAAATTAGGAGAATAAAATGGATGTAGAAACTAAAGTAAAAGAGATCATAATTGACAAACTCGGTGTGGAAGAATCTCAAATTACACCCGAAGCTTCTTTTACAAACGATCTTGGTGCTGATTCACTCGATATCGTTGAACTGGTTATGGGCTTTGAGAGCGCATTTCAAATTTCTATTCCGGATGATGATGCTGAAAAAATAAGTACCGTTGGAGATGCTGTTAGTTATCTGAAAGATAAAGTCGGTGATAGCCAATAATTTCCTACCCCATTAAAATATGAACAAACGAAGAGTTGTTGTAACCGGTATGGGTGCCGTTACCCCTATCGGTTTCGGACTGGATGAATTTTGGAACGGGTTAATTGAAGGAAGAAATGGGGTTGAACTCATTACTAAATTTGATGTCTCTAAATTCGATACGAAATTTGCCGCTGAAGTTAAAAATTTTAATCCTTCAGACTACCTTGAAAGAAAGGAAGCCAAACGACTGGACCCTTTTGCACAATTCGCATTGGTTTCTTCTATCATGGCAATGGATAATTCCGGGATAAACCTTGATGAAGTTGATAACGACAGATTCGGTGTTGTTTTCGGAAGCGGAATAGGCGGTATAAAATCTTTAAGAGAACAACACTTCGTTTATTTCAATTCGGGCACACCTAAAAAGATAAGCCCTTTTTTTATTCCCATGATTATAGCCGATATGGCTGCAGGGCAAATCTCAATTAAATTCGGGTTGAAAGGTCCTAATTATGCTACAATTTCTGCATGTGCTTCTTCCTCCCACTCAATTGCAGATGCATTTGTGCTTATCCAGAGAGGAAGTGCCGACCTGATGATTTGCGGCGGTTCGGAGGCAGCAGTTGAACAGATGTCTCTCGGGGGGTTCAATTCTATGAGAGCTTTATCTACCTGGAATGACAGGTATAAAGAAGCGTCCAGACCGTTTGATGCCGACCGGAACGGTTTTGTTATGGGTGAAGGTGCCGGTGCGCTTATTCTTGAAGAATTTGAACATGCAATTAACCGCGGTGCTAAAATGTATGCTGAAGTCTGCGGCATAGGATTAACAGGGGATGCTTATCACATTACAGCACCTCCGCCGGGTGGCGCCGGTGCTGTAAGATCGATGAGGGAAGCATTACGGGATGCAAATGTTCAACCGGAAGAAATTGATTATATCAATGCTCATGGAACATCTACACCTTACAATGATGTGAGTGAAACCAAAGCAATAAAAAGCGTATTCGATAATCATGCTTATGAGTTGGTAGTAAGTTCAACAAAATCGATGACAGGTCATTTATTAGGTGCTGCTGGCGGAGTGGAAGCTATTGCAACCGTAATGGCAATAAAAGAAAATAAAATTCCTCCCACAATAAACCTTACAAACCCTGACCCCGAATGTGATTTGAATTATAGTCCGCTGAATGCAACAGACAAAGAAGTTAATTATGCAATAAGCAATACCTTTGGTTTCGGAGGACATAATGCATCAATATTGTTTAAAAAAAGCGAGGAGTGAGATTGAGCCGTAACTTCTCCTTTATCGGGTATTTATTTGGGAGAAAGAGAGATGACAATAAAAGCGGGAAAACTTTAAAGTTACTCTCCGATAAGAACATCAGGAAACTGCGATCTGTTCTTAATATTAACATTACAGATAAAACTCTTTACACCAGGGCATTAATCCACCGTTCGTTTTTAGAAATTAATGATAATATAGAATTATCCAACGAACGGTTAGAATTTCTCGGAGACTCTGTTTTGAGTTTGACAGTTGCCGAATTTCTTTTTAAAAATTTTCCCGAAGAAGATGAAGGTTTTCTTACAAAGATAAGAGCAAAATTTGTAAACAGAGATTCTTTAGGTGAAGCGGCCGAGTCGATCGGGTTGGGTGATTTTATTTTAATCGGGAATAACCTTACAAGATCTTTTATTAAAAATTCCAAAACAGTTTTATCCGATACATTTGAAGCATTAATTGGTGCAATCTATCTCGATCAAGGATTGAAAGAATGTAAGAAATTCGTTTACAGGATTGTTATCGAGCCGAATATGCGCAATGATGAGTATCTGATTGACGAAAACTATAAGAGTCAGTTACTCGAATATGCGCAGGCAAATAAATTTCAGATTCCTACTTACAAAGTCGTTAATGAAGAAGGTCCTCAGCACAATAGAATCTTTACCGTAATAGTTTTGATGGGAGATGAATCGATGGGTGCAGGAAAAGGTAAAACTAAAAAAACGGCTGAACAGAACGCCGCCAGAGTAGCACTGAGAAAGCTTATCGCTAAAGAGCCTCATTCAGAAGATTAATATTAATTTTTCGTTTAGAGAAGTTTATTGGAATTTGCGTGTTATTCAGGTTAGGGAACAACGGGCATGTAAATTCCCACTTATTTATTTGGGTAAACTATAAATCAATTTCCAAATTATGATTAAATTTGTCCGGTCTTCTAAATTATTTTTTAAAACATAAAAACTGATAATCTTATTTTAGAAAAAGCATTATGAAAAATTTAGAGCATCCGGATAAATTTGTAAACCGGCACATCGGTCCGCGTGAAAATCAATTGGAAGAAATGGCTAAGTGCTGCAAAGTTGGTTCTGTAGATGATTTGATTGAACAGACAATCCCGGGACAAATCAGGTTGAGTGATGAATTAAAAATTAAACCCGCTGTAAGTGAACACACCTTAATTGAAAACCTTAAAAAAATTGCTTCGAAAAATAAAGTGTGCAAATCATACATAGGAATGGGTTATCATCCCGTTATAATGCCTTCCGTCATCCAACGGAATATTCTGGAAAATCCGGGTTGGTACACTCAGTACACTCCATATCAGGCAGAAATTGCGCAGGGCAGATTGGAGGCGCTTCTTATTTTTCAAACAGTTGTATCCGATCTTACTGCGATGGAGATTGCCAATGCTTCTCTTCTGGACGAAGGAACTGCAGCAGCAGAAGCTATGTTGATGTTTTATTCATTGAGACGGGGAGATAAGAAAGACGCAAATGTATTTTTTGTTTCGGAGGAATGTTTTCCTCAAACAATTGATGTTCTCAAAACAAGAGCGCATCCAAAAGGAATTGAATTAAGAATAGGGAATTTAGAAGATGTTGAACTTAGTGATGATATATTCGGGATTTTAGTACAGTACCCTTCCGGCAACGGTGAGATAAAAGATTACTCCGGTCTCTTTAAACAGGCGGATCAAAAAAAAATATTTAAAGTAGTTGCTGCCGATCTGTTATGCTTAACATTATTTAAACCACCCGGAGAGTTTGACGCAGATGCGGTTGTCGGTTCTACTCAAAGATTCGGTGTTCCTATGGGTTTCGGCGGACCGCATGCGGCATACTTTGCAACAAAGGAAGCTTACAAGCGTTCGGTTCCCGGCAGAATAATCGGTATCTCGGTTGATGTGCAGGGCAATTCGGCTTACAGGATGGCATTGCAAACCCGCGAGCAGCATATCAGGCGCGAGAAAGCAACAAGTAATATTTGTACCGCTCAGGCATTGCTTGCAATAATTGCTGCTATGTATGCAGTTTACCACGGACCGGCAGGATTAAAAGCCATTGCGGAACGGATAAGAAGATTTGCGTGCATGCTCGATCTTGCTTTGAAGGATTTTGGTTTTAAACAACTCAATAAAAACTTTTTTGATACCTTATTTATTGAAACCGATGAGGAAAAGATTAATGAAATTAGGAATGAGGCGCTTGAGAGAAAAATAAACTTCAGGTATGCCGGAAAGAATAAAATTGGCATCTCGATTAATGAAGCTACCGAAGTTGATGATGTTAGTGAATTAATCGGTTTATTTGCAAAAGTATCGGGCAATATTGTTAATGAAAATATCATGCAATTATTATTCGAAAGAACTAAAGATGGGTGTAGAGATTTTTTACAGCGAGCATCCGAATATTTAACACATGAGGTATTCGATAGTTATCACTCTGAAACCGAGATGCTCAGGTTCCTGAAGAAACTTGAGAACAAAGACCTTTCGCTTGCACATTCTATGACCCCGCTTGGTTCCTGTACGATGAAACTTAACGGAACAACCGAAATGCTCGGTATTAGCTGGTCGGAATTTGCCGATATACATCCTTTTGCACCCGAAGAACAGACGGTAGGGTATAGAGAATTAATAAATGAACTCGAATCGGATTTGGCAGAAATTACCGGGTTGCCGGCAGTATCGCTTCAGCCGAATGCAGGAGCGCAAGGAGAGTTTACCGGTTTGATGGTTATTCGTGCTTATCATCGTAGCAGGGGAGCAGCGGGAAGAAATGTTGTACTTATTCCTTCATCTGCACACGGTACTAATCCCGCCAGCGCGGTTATGGCAGGAATGAAGGTAATAGTGGTTGTCTGCGATGAAAAAGGGAATATCGATGTTGAAGATCTGCGAAAGAAAGCCGAAGAAAATAAGAATAATCTTTCAGCATTGATGGTAACATATCCTTCGACTCATGGAGTGTATGAGGAAAAAATTGTTGAGATTTGCGATATAGTTCATAAAAACGGTGGACAGGTTTATATGGACGGTGCAAATATGAATGCACAGGTTGGTTTGACAAATCCCGCAAAAATAGGCGCCGATGTTTGCCATTTAAACCTGCATAAAACATTTGCAATTCCGCATGGAGGCGGCGGACCGGGTATCGGGCCGGTTTGCGCTGCAAAACATTTGGCACCGTTTTTACCAGGGAATCCCTTGGTAAAGGTTGGCGGCGATCAAGCTATTACCGCTGTTGCATCGGCACCATGGGGTAGCGCAGGCATACTTGTGATTTCATATGCTTACATAAAATTGATGGGCCCGAACGGGTTAACCATGGCTTCGAAGACAGCAATTGTTAACGCAAATTATATCGCAAACAGATTGAAAGATTATTACCCTGTTCTTTACACAGGATTGAATGACCGCGTAGCTCATGAATTAATTTTTGATATGAGAGAATTCAAACATTCAATTCATATTGAAGTAGAAGATATAGCAAAACGTTTGATGGATTACGGATTCCATGCACCTACCGTTTCATTTCCGGTTCCCGGCACACTAATGGTTGAACCTACAGAGAGTGAATCAAAAGAAGAAATTGACAGATTTTGTGAAGCAATGATCTCCATTCGGGAAGAGATACGGGAAATTGAAAACGGAAACCAGCAAATTGAAGATAACGTTTTGAAAAATGCTCCTCATACATTACAGGTTCTTCTGCAGGATAACTGGAATCATGCATATTCAAGAAAAAAAGCCGCATATCCTCTTCCGTTTGTAAAAGATAAAAAATTTTGGTGTGCGGTAAGCAGAATTGACAGTGCCTACGGTGACAGGCATCTTGTTTGCACTTGCGTTCCGGTTTCCGATTATGCCGGAGAATCGGTGTGAAACATTTGTGATGTATGGAAAGAATATAACAGCTTATCGATTCTTATCGGTACATCAATTTATTAATTCGTTTAATATTTAAAAATACTTTCCATTGAAATATTTTTATTTCATAAGAATTTTCCTGTTAGCGAAGCATGAAATTAATTATTTATTTTATCTTTACAGCAGTTTGTTTAACAAGTATAGTTAAAGCAGAAAGCGGTGATACTCTTTTTTATAAAGGTGATTATACTGTAATTATTGATTCGATAGTTATAAAGGGGAACAACCAAACCGAAAACTTTATCATTCTCAGGGAATTGACTGTTGAGATTGGAGATACGCTTAATCCAAAACTTGCCGAGTATAACAAGGAGAGAATTTATAGTCTGAATATTTTTAATGAAGTAAAACTAACTACGTTTGCATTAGACAGTATTAATTATCTTCTAATCAGCATTCAAGAAAGCTGGTACATCTATCCCCTTCCTTTTGTAACTTTAAAAGATAGAGACTGGGATAAAGTTTCTTACGGTATTGCGGTTAAGATTGCAAATTTTAGGGGCAGGAATGAAACATTAAGAGGCAAGTTAGCTTTAGGATACGATCCTTCTCTCACATTTTCTTACTTTAACCCAAACCTTACCAGTAATAACAATTTGTTTGCAAGCTTTCAATTCGGTTTGCTCAATATTAATAATAAAAGTAATACTGCAATAGAATTAACCGGTGGAGGTTTTAAGCATAAGCTTTATTTTGGCAAGCTAATCTTCGGAAATCGTTTTGGGTTATTTCACCGCCTTTCCGTTACTACAGGTTATGACTATGTCGAAACTCCCTTTTACATAAAGGGTATTTCCGCATCCCAGCAAAGAATAGACAGAACGGTAATATTGGGATTCAGTTATAACTATGATACAAGAGACTTACGCCAGTATCCGTCGAATGGATTATTTGCTTTTGCAAATTATGAGTTCAAAGGTATGGGCTTAAATGATATTAATTACCGGATTGCTTATCTTGATTTCAGAGAATACAGAACGCTTATCGGCAATCTTGTGGGCAAATGGCGCTTTGCAACACGGTTAACAAACGGTAATGTTCCGTACTACGATTATTCCTATCTTGGACTCGGTGAAAGAATAAGAGGTCATTGGGATGAGCAGCAGGAGGGTAATGATTTGTTTATAGGTTCGCTTGAATTGGACTACTGGATATTAAATAACTACCGCCTTAATTTGTACTGGATACCTCTGTTACCCAAATCACTTCTTTCTTATCGCGTGGGATTTGTGTGGGAGTTCTTTATCGATACCGGTACAACCAGTTTAACCGGCGAACCAGTTACACTCAAACAATTCAGTACAGGATACGGAACGGGTGTTTCCATATTACTTTTACCATATTTTGTCCTCAGATTTGAATTTGCCCTGGATGAACAGCAGAATTCGGAATTGATTTTTGATCTCCGGACAGCTTTCTAATTTTTGTCCGATCAATTTTACTTTATTGATAAGATTTAAAATAAAAAAAGGCATCTTTAAGATGCCTTTTTCAGAACTCAAATTTGCCTGCTGTTAGCAGGACAAAATATCTTTTTAGTCGCGAGATTTTGCTTCATTAACTACGATATTTCTTCCATTTAATTCTGAGTTATTTAATGCCTGGATGGCATTCTGTGCATCGGTGGAATTCTCCATCTCAACGAAACCAAATCCTCTGGATCTACCTGTATCGCGATCTCTAATCACTTTGGCAGAAACAACAGTTCCTTGATTTTCAAATGTTTTCTTTAACTCTTCGTCGTCTATCGACCAGGGGAGAGAACCCACGAATAACTTAGTACTCACTTAAGAACCTCTAAAATTATATTAAACAAAAAACCGGTCTATTACCGGAGAATTAAATATAGTATTAATTTTCGGGTAAACCTAATATATTATTTCTCTCTAAAATTTACCAATAATGAATTGGAGATACTGCAAAAGGTAAAGTATTAATTTTATATTTAATAATAAGTTTTCTTGTTTTTTTCAATTAGCTAAACCACAATTTGTTATGCGAAATATTAAGCTTTCCGGTGTAGAACTTTATTATTCTCCAGCAGTGCAATTTTCTAACACGAATGTTTCTCTTAAAGGAAGTGAGTTTCATCACGCAGTAAAAGTAATGCGCAACACAACTAGCGACGAGATTTTTGTAACAAACGGGAAAGGAGTAATCATTAAAGGAGAGGT
>BDSV01000109.1 GCA_002898075.1 bacterium BMS3Abin03 | reverse complement strand
TAACGAGAAAGGGAACAAAGAAATCTATGGTTCGAAGGATGCGATACGCGAAGCTTTTAAATATGGACTTTTGAAGAATGGAGAAATCTGGATGGACATGATAAAAAGCCGGAACGATAGTTCGCATACCTATAACGAGGAGACAGCTAATGAAATTGCAGAAGCAATTTTAAACTATTACTATGCTGAGTTTGAAAAATTGTTTAATAAACTAACCGAGCTTAAATCTAAAGCTTAATTAATTGCTATGCCCTTTGGTTTGAAAAAAAATATTATCGAAAAAATTAACACCGTATTTGCCAAATATCCACAAATTGAAAAGGTAATTTTATACGGTTCACGGGCAAAAGGAAGTTTCCAAAATGGTTCGGATATCGATTTAACTATTATCGGTGAGCGGATAGACCTTTTATTATTACATAAAATTGAAGATGAACTGGACGATTTGCTTCTTCCATACACTATCGATCTTTCTATTTTTAACCGTATAAAAAACAAGAACTTATTAGAACATATTAAACGGGTCGGGGTGGAGTTTTATGAAAATGAAAAACGTAACTGACTTTGAAGATTTACTGGAAGAAAAATACGGCAAGAAAGGAATATCTAAAAGAGATAAATATGAAGCAGATTCTTTGGCTTTCAGACTTGGGGTTATGCTGAAAGATGCTCGTAAGGAAGCAAAAATTACACAAGAACAACTCGCTGAAAAAACCGGTACAAAAAAAAGTTATATCTCCAGGGTTGAAAGAGGAAAAAGCGACATTCAAATATCCACGTATCAAAGATTAATTGAAATCGGCTTGGGTAAAAATTTGAATATATCAATCGGATAAATACATTGTAGATTTAATCAACTGCCATATTTAAATTAAAAATTATTTGCTTCTAACGAATGGTAAATTGAATAATTTATCTATTTTTCCAATTCGACATTTTTGGCAAACTCACTGCTAAAATCTCTTATCATATTTGCTGCCTGCGAGTTTTGTGTGGAACGCTCGAATGTGTCTGCCATCTTTAATAATATCTGATGAAAGTGTTTGTTCATTTCATTAATTGTCATCTCCTTCGTCCAGAGGTCTATTCCGAGAGTTACATTTTCTTTTTCATCCCATAGTGAAAGCATAAGTGTTTTTGCGGGCTTCGTGCCGTTAAACCCGGCATCAGTTGCTTCCCACTTTATTTTCTCGGGCATCATATTTTCATCAAGTTCAACAATAATTTTTATTTCTGATTTTTTCAATTGTACTCCTTCATTTTAAAATAAATTACCGAATTAGCAGGGAAATTTTGCCGCGAATGCGCGAATGTTTTTTAATATTCCTTGTAAACTGCAAAACCTCTCTTAACCAATAAATCGTTGACATTTATTTCTTTCCCTTTTTCATTCTTAATCCAAATTTCACCGAGGTATCTTCCGTACTTTCCCTTTTTATCTTTGATTGTTTCGATGGTTATTTCTTTTCCTGAAATCTGCTCTCTCAAAAAGTCTCTCGATTTTAGTCCCTCAGGTCTTTCACTCCTCCTGAGTTCGGGTGCATTAATTCTGCTCAACCTTATTTTCTCTCCTCTAACCCACGTGTGCAAACCGAGGTCGATATCAACGGTGCACGTATCGCCGTCGTAAACAGATGTTACAATTGCTTTATAGGTATATAGTGTATGCTTCATTTTTTACCTTTATTTTTAGGATGATAAAAATAATTTTGTATAAATTTATTGCAGAAAATATATGAAATTTTATTCTTTACCAATTAAAGCATTAATTGTTTCTTTTGCCTTTTTAATTTTATCTTCATCTGCGTTTGCCCAACTGGGGGTTAATGTGGGTGGATTTTTAGGCGGCGGAACTATTAAAGGAGATTCACCATCACTCGCTGCTTTTACGTCGTCAGTTTTTATTGAAACCAACACCGCTTTGTTTTTGGAAGTCACACCGAGATTAAGTTACATCTATTCAAAAGATTTGGATGCAGTTCTTCCGAATACAAACAAACCATATTATCCTTCTATGCAGGGAATATCATTCAAAGGAATCACTACGCAGTACTTTCAGAAGCATATTTTTTTAGAAGAGGGTATCGGTTTCCTCGCATTGAATGACCACACCTTCAGCACTACCGATAGCTGGAGCTACGGTATTGCATTATCCATTTCGGGCGGATGGGATTTGCGAGGGTTTAATTTGAGAGGTTTCCGTTTGGGTGCGGGTGTAGAATACGGAATTACATTTAATAATACACTGGCTCAATATTCATCTTTTCATTTTCATTTTAATTATGCGCTGTAAATAAATTTACTTCACTATAAAGGTAACGGTTGTCTCAAAAGTCCTGATTTTTGTGTCATTTCCGTGTTCCGTATGGATCCTTTCGGGAGAAACGGAAATTTAATAATTTTATTACAAGTTAGATTCCCATTTGCGTTGGAATGACAAACTAGTAAAAATTACTTTTGTGATAACCTCAACGCTCTTATAAAACTGTTTCACCTGTTTTCGATTTTTAAATATTTATCTGGCATTTTATCTTTGGGGTTATCGCTGTTCAGGTAATATTCAAACCAGCGCATTGTTCTTAAACTGTAATCGAGACGCAACGTGTTCTTTCTGTTACCATGCTTTTCGCCGGGATACCTTACTAATCTAACCGGTGCCTTACCATGCAATTTAACAGCTCTGTACATTTCCAGACTTTGTGAAGGATTAACACGTGGATCATCCTTTCCGCCCAATATGAGCAGAGGCGTTTTGCAGTTATCGGCATAAGTAACCGGACTTCTTTCCCTCACAAATTTCATGTTATCCTCAGCCCAAAAACCCCAGTGAACATAATAAGATTCATAAGGTATATCGGTAGTATATCGTTTTGAATAGTGATCACTGATACCGACGAACATAACCGCAGCAGCAAAATAATTTGAATATCTTGAGGCGCCGTAAGCAGCAAAAAATCCGCCGTAAGAACCGCCGCCGATACCAACCCGTTTTTTATCTACCAGACCTTTTTTAACTAAATAATCAATTCCGTCCAGCACATCAGTAAATTCGGCACCGCCTGTATCGCCAAAACCTTTCATTGTAAATTCAATTCCGCGTCCTGAGCTTGCACGGTAATTCGGCATAAAAACAAAGAAGCGCTTTGCAGCGGCAATTTGTCCCCAGCGGCTGTAATAAGTTTGCCAGCCATTCTGCATCGCCGATTCAGGTCCGCCATGTATCATACAGATAAGCGGGTAACGTTTACCTTTTTCATATTTTACTGGGTAAATAAGCACCCCTTGTATTTCCAGACCGTCTCTCGCCTTGTAGCTAATCTTTTCCTGCTTACCAAGTTTAATATCTGCCAGCCATGGATTCAGCCCGGTTAGTTTTGAAAGTTTTTGATCAATTAAGGTGAAAGCATACAATTCTGAAGGATGCTGCCACGTATTACCAGCAATTGCAATTAAATCGTCTTGAAAGCTGAAGCTGTGGAAAACAATTTCACCCGGTTTTATTAAAAGTTTTCTTTCTGTATCATTTATTCCCTGCTGGCTTAAAGTTATGTCCACACCTTCTTCAGCAAGGAACAAAAAAGTATTATCATCTTCCCATTCAACTTTTTTAATTGAACCTTCAAAATCTTTTGCATAATTTCTAAGCTCAGTAAAAGCTTTATTGTTCGGGACTTCGGTTATGAATAAGCTGCCGGTAACAGCATCGTGCAAACCCGATGCAGCAATAAATGCAAGGTGTTTTCCATCGGGGCTCCATGCCATTTGATTAATCTTACCGGGATTATCTAATTGTAATTTCCTTTCACCAGTTTTAGCATTAATCAAATAAACTTTTTTGAACATATATAAATAATCAACGAGATTTTTATCTGCAATAAATGCAGCAATCTGTTTCCCGTCGGGGCTCCATCTAAAACCAAAAACCGAAACACCTTTGGTTAACTGTCTTGGTTCCATCGATTCAGATTTGATATTCCAAACATACAGGTTCCTATCCCTATATTCTTCCTCATAAATTTCGGCATTAAAACCTTCCTCAGAAAGTTTTACTTTGCGCGGGTCTTCCGGTGCAAGGGTTACATAAGCAAGATCGTATCCGTTGCTATTAAACTGATATTGAATAACCGAAGTTTCTAAATTTGTGAGGCGAATAGGTTCTCCTTCGTCAGGTGATATTTCATAAACCTGCGCGGCTTTATCATCTTTAAGCTTTGCTTTAAAAGTTATACGTTTCGAATCGGGTGTCCAATCGATTGAAGAAACGTTCACTCTGTCTGCTAATAAACCATGAGAAGAATTGCTCTCTATATCATATACGAATAAATATCTATAATCAGGTCCTGCTTCATCACTCAGCGGGCGCGGCACATGAACGGTATATGCAATATAATTGCCGTCCGGTGAAACAGATGTTTCTATTACATATTTCATCCGGAGAATATCATAAGAGGAAAATCCATTTCCGTGAGCAAAGATATTTAAGAATTGTAAAAAGAAAAGAGAGAGAAAGAACAGGTATAAAGTCTTGCGCATTTTTTTACTCCGTAATTTGATTTTAACTACGGGGTAATTTATAAAATTATATCGGAAATAATGAAAAAAATTCTTAGAAAGTACAATGAATACGTAGCATATATTCCAACTATTACCATAAATCTATAACATTACTAATTGCTAATATTTCAGAAAATAAAAAAGCCGCACAAAGGCGGCTTAAAAAGATTGGTTTATTGCAGAATTAATCCGATATATGCCCGCTCTGCAATTCATCGGCGAGGCGTTTTAGCTTATATACCTTCATAATTGCTTCAAGCATTCCCTGAGAGTGCACACCAACGGTTCTGTTCTCTTCGGTCCGGAAAATAAAATTACCCGGCAATCCTTGTATATTCCCGTCAAAGGCAAGACCGACAATTTCTGCATCTTCATTTATAATTGCACTACCGGAATTCCCACCGATTATATCATTAGTAGAAACAAAATTAAATTTTGTCGATAAATCGAAATTATCCGGAGGATTCTTCCACCTTTCGGGTAAATCCCAGGGAAATTTTTTCCCGAAAGAATAATACCTGTCGTATAAACCGTAAAAAGTAGTATAAGGCGGGGCAATTGTTCCGTTATACCGGAACCCTTTAACAACTCCGTCAGAAATACGGAGAGTAAATGTTGCATCGGGAGGAATGGAAGTACCATAAACCTCGAATAATGCCCTGCCTAATTCTTCGTTATAAACATCTTCAATGCCGGTCAGTTCCTCTGCGCGTGCGTCAAGCGAATCTTTTATTTTTTTAGTATTCTGAACAAAATAGATAAACGGATCATCGCTGTTTAATATTGCATCGGGTCCTTCATCCACCAGCTTTTTAATATCGTCGTAGTTAATAATAACAGAATGAGATAACATATACGCAACTGCTTCGTCACCTTTTTTGCCCCCGGTTATCTTTTTAAGAATTTCATTATCAGCTCCTAAATATTCATACCACATTTTAATTTTTTCTTTCAGCAATTTGTTGTTCATTTCATAGTCAAAATCTTCGGGGAAAAGCGAGTGCAAAGTGTTGTCGAGCTCATCGCCTACGTATAACGCATCTCTTTCATCTTCTGGTAATTTCAACTGGTCTGCAATTTCAATAACCTCTTCGGCAATTGAAAAATAAGCCGGTGATACAAAACGGTTCAAACTTAACGCAAACCTTTCGTTTGATATCTCTTTTAAATCTTTACGTATTTCTGCAATATTATTCCAGAGATTGCCGTATTTATCTTTTAATTCAGGATCGCTATTTACTGCAGCCCGGAATTTCTTTTCAAAATCTTTTTTCCTCTGCATAAGAACGGGATTGCGTAAACCTTTTAACATACCGGTATATGCTTTAAGTGAATTCTGGAATGAAAAGAGTCTGTCTTCCAATTCCAATTTACGTTCTGGTTGTTCCTTTAGCATTGAAGAATAAACATCGATAAGTCCTTTAATTAGTTCTATTGTTCTCGGATAAATAATATCTCTATTATATTCAAGCTGAGCTACTGTCCTCAATCTATTTGTTGAACCCGGGTTACCCACAACAAAGACCGGTTCATTAACTTCGGCACCATGATCGCTCCAAGAAAAGTAGTGATCGGTTTTCAACGGTTCGCCGTTATCATCATAAACCCTGAAAAATGCACAATCGAGATTATAACGGGGATATGTAAAGTTATCGGGGTCTCCTCCAAAGTATCCCATTTGCTGTTCGGGTACAAATACCAGCCGTACGTCTGTATATCTTTCATAACCGTACAGTGAGTAACGACCTCCGTTATACAGGGGAGTAACAGATGCCACAAGACCGGTTTCCTCTTCAGTTCTAGTTTCAATTTCCTCGAACATTTTTGATTTTATAGACAGCTTCTCGTCATTTGTTTTGCCCTCTTCCATAGCATCCTGAATTTCGTCGGTAACATCCTTAATCAGCACAAGCTGATCGACATACAAACCGGGTACCGGCCTTTCATCCTCAAGAGTATTAGCAATGAACCCGTTTTCGTGAAGATTTTCGCCTTCCTGTGTAACTTTGGATATGCTCGGTCGTGCGCAATGATGGTTGGTCATTACAAGTCCATCTGCCGAAACAAACGATGCAGAGCAGTACGATGCAAATCTTAACGCGGACATTCTCACGTCATCAAACCATTCCTGATCAGGTTCGAAGTTATAAGTTTCGTTAAAGTAATCAACCGGTGGATATTCAAACGTCCACATTTTACCGGTATCAAATCTACCTGCTTTAACCGTATCAAGATTTAGCCAGCTATTATTGCCTTGTGCTGATGTTACTGTGACGTAAGCAACTGCAACAAATAAAAACATTAGGATTTTTTTCATTTTACGCAATCCTATTTTACTTTATAATTAAATTTGATTAAATAACTAATTATTATAAATATAAAAAACGATATGTTGAAATATTGTTTGATAGAATTAAACATAAAGCACATCTGTCCAAAATATAAGGAACTCTCTCTAAGGGGCTGTCTAAAAAGTAACTTTTACCTAAATGTCATTCCCACGAAAGTGGGAATCTGATGTATAACTAAAGTTTTAGATTCACGTTTTCACGGGAATGACAGAATAATTATACTTTTTAGACAGCCCCACTTATTATCAATAAATCGTTTTATTGATAATGTTGGACAGAATGTTAATAAAAAGAACTGAATATTAATAATCCCTTCTCTTTTTAAGAGAAGGGTAGGGTTGAGTTCAAACGTTGCAAATAATTATTTAAAAAGTATTATATAACAAAATAAACATTCATTATAAAATTTATTTAGGACAGCAGTAACATAAAGGGATAAACAGATTTGAAAAGGATAAAAACAACTCACTCTTCCCTATTAGTTGCTGAAATCCGGCAGTTTGCTCGCAACAACTTACAGCACACCATACCCTTTAAGTAAAGTCCATTACTTACATAATTATATTAACCAGAAAATAGTTAGTGCAATTCTAAATATAAGAGTCTGGCTGATATAATGGTTCTATTTCCCATTCATCTTCAATAGTACCGATGCAATGAGAACATTTGGGTATATGGAAGACGACCTTCTCCTCGTTGGGAGCAGCTCTTACAAAATTTAATATTGTTTTGCAGCTCGAACATTGTACGACGTGCGACGTAATTGTTTTTGCACTGCAATCCGGACAGATGTAACCAAGCTCGCCCGGCGACTCTGCCGGGTTCACTAAAAATATTGCGTTACATTTAGAATTGTTACATTTAGCGAAGTGCCACTTTACAGTATCAGTATTTTCGATAACTCTCTCCACAAGTTTTTTAATAGTTGCAATGTAAAAAGTTCAGACTAAAAAGTCCATTGAAAAAAATGTCCCTCTTTAAGTTTTATCTCAAAGAAGAGATGACTATTTTTCGCTTATAATTTTAACATATAAACATATAATCGAATTAATTTATAAAAAACATACTTTTAAATCCAGGAATTATTTTTCAATACCCATAATAGTAATTTATTTTTTCATGGAGTTTAACAATGACAAAAATTAACGGCTTTAAAGCTTACGATATAAGGGGAAAAGTACCGGTTGAACTAAATGCGGATCTCGCGTACAAAGTCGGCAGGGCTTATTCAAGACTTATAAATGCTAAAAAAGTAGTAGTCGGACACGATGTGCGAAAATCTTCGGATGAATTATCTGAAGCATTAATAAGAGGATTAAACGACAGCGGTGCCGATACAATTGATATTGGATTATGCGGAACCGAGATGATTTACTTCGCAACACCTTATTTTGATGCAGACGGCGGAATAATGATTACCGCAAGCCACAACCCGCCCGAATATAACGGGATCAAATTTGTTAAGAGAGATTCTGTTCCTGTGGGCTACGATTCCGGGTTAAATGAAGTAGAGCAGATGATACTTGAAAATAATTTGGGCAGCGTCAGCGAGGAAAAAGGTTCATCGCATAAAGCAGAAATAATGAGTGAATTTATAGAACACCTGAATCAATTTTACAATCCGCAAAATATCGATAAGCTTAAAGTTGTTGTTAACGGCGGGAATGGCTGTGTAGGACCGGCAATAGAAGCAATCGAGAATAAGCTGCCAATAGAAATGATTAAAGTTCACATGAACCCTGACCCCGATTTTCCGAACGGAGTACCAAATCCGCTTCTGCCGGAAAACAGAAAATCTACAATTGACGCGGTGGTAAAGAATGAAGCTGATCTTGGAGTTGCATGGGACGGTGATTACGACCGCTGTTTTTTCTTTGATGAGCACGGTAATTTTATAGAGGGGTATTACATTGTAGGGTTACTGGCAAAATCAATCCTTAAAAATAATCCCGGCGGTAGAATTATTCATGACCCGCGACTTGTTTGGAACACTCTTGAAATTGTTAAGCAGGCAGGCGGTGAAGCTGTTGTTTCGAAGAGCGGGCATGCATATATAAAAGAAAAAATGAGAGAGGTGAACGCAGTTTACGGCGGTGAGATGTCTGCCCACCATTATTTTAGAGACAATTCATATTCCGACAGCGGAATGATTCCTTTTTTACTTGTTATGCAATTAATAAGTGAGGAAAAGAAACCCCTTTCTGAACTTGTTGGTGAAATGATTAAAAACTACCCATGTTCGGGTGAGATAAACACTAAGACCGATGATCCGGCTGGAAAGATTAAAGAAGTTGAAGAGCATTACGAAGATGGAAAAATTGATCACCTCGATGGACTGACCGTCGAATTTGATAAATGGCGATTTAATTTAAGAATGTCGAACACCGAGCCGGTACTCCGGCTAAATGTTGAAAGCAAAGGCGACATAAAATTAATGAAGAAGAAAACGAAAGAATTGCTAAAGATCATCAGAGAATAACTCCCGTGGCGCAGGACAGTGTCCTGCGAATCCCCCAAAAAAGCGATTGACGAATATCCATCAACGATTTTTAATTTTTGAAGTTACCGCTAAGTGCCAGTCACCTTAGAGGAAACCGGCTCAGAGGTGACTGACACTTAACGCCCATTAATCTATCTTAACCTCAACCATGAAAGGAACCTTAAGTTTCTCCCATTGAAGCGTTACAACCGCGGTGCTGTTAGATTTTTTATCTATCATATATTTTAACCATTCCTGCCAGCATCCTTTCTCAGGAGTAACCTCGATTCGTAAAGCATCTTCCGACTCATTGTATTCAAAAGCACCCCATTGGTCTGCAACTTTGTTGAAGATTAATATCCATTTATCTTTGGAAGGAATTGCAAAAAAGCTGTAGCTTCCCGCCTTTAATTTTTTCCCGTTTATTTTTACATCATCTGCAAAAGTAATTTTTGTCGCTTCATTTGCGCCTGCACGCCAAACTTTATTATAAGGAACCAATCCATCCCAAATTTTTCTTCCCTTTACACCGGGACTGCCGTATTCAATTTTAACTTCGGTAAACCCGACAACCTGCATTACTTCGGCTTTGGGACTTATCCTAACCTTATCCTTATTCTGTGCAATATTTGATTTGGCTGCAAACAGAATTATCAGGAAAATAAATCCCGCGAAAGTTAATATCCTATACATACTTATTCCTGATTTTTATTACAATTTACAAACTTGAAAAATATTTTAATAATTTTTTAACTCAGTAACAACTTTATCAATTTCTTCTTTCGTGTTATAAAAATGAGGTGATAACCTAACTATTCCTTCCCGCACGGCTAAGATAATATTTCTTTCTGAAAGATATTTAAAAATATTATCTGCCTCATCGCTTTTAAAACTCGTTATTCCCGAAAGATTTTCATTTGATAATCCTGTTAGCAGAGGATTAAAACCTGTTTTATCTATTTCACTTATAAAATATTTTGTATTCTCTAAAACTGTTTTTTCAATATTAATAAAACCAAATCCTCTAAACAATTCAAGTGAGGAATGTAAGGCATAAACTCCCGCTGAATTCAGAGTACCTATCTGGTAGCGGTTTGCATTTTTTTTAAGATCTAATTTATAATCGAGAAAGTCCCATGCATTTTCTACAGAAAGCCATCCGACCGGAACAGTTCTCATTTCATTCTGGAGTTCTTCACTCACATAAATAAAAGCCATCCCCTGCAAACCTAAAAGCCATTTTTGAGTACCACAGGAGAGAAAATCGATATGACATTTGTCAACATCAATGGTCAGTGCGCCCAGTCCCTGGATGGCATCCACTGAAAGAATGATGTTTTTCTCGCTGCAAACTTTACCCAGTTTTTCAAGATCAATTCTGTAACCGCTTAAAAACTGCACATAGCTAACCGAAATTAGTTTTGTATTCTCCGTAATAGCATCAATCAATGCATCAGCAGTTACAATTCCATTTTCAGATTTAACAAAATCAACTTCAACTCCAAGCTCTTTCAAATTAAGAAACGGATACACGTTTGCAGGAAATTCAACATCATTTAAAATTATCCTGTCATCTTTCTTCCATCTGATACCCTGTGCAAGTATATTTAATCCGGATGATGTGTTCGATGTAAAAGCAATTCTATCCGCAGTTGAGTTTATTAAACCTGCAATCATTTCTTTTGATTCGGCAGCAAATTTTAACAGTTTTTTATAATTATCAATTTCACCCTCACTCCGCATTTTGATGTAGCTATTTAATGCATTTTTTACTTTAACAGACATCGGACCTGTGGAAGCATGATTAAAATACATTTTGCTGCTCTTCAAATGAGGGAAATAACTCCGGGCTAATTCTAATTGTGAGTCGGGTAACATTTCAAACCGTATTTTGTTATTATGCAGCACATAAGATAAATATTAACCCGGCAATTATATACTATGCATTTAATTTGTGAAGAAGTTATAATATAATTTCTATTTGGTTTTTGGATTTTTCCAAATTCTTCTCTCTTTTAAAGATAGATTAGAGTGAGTTCATTAAAAAACCAAAATCCGAAAGCCAAATTACAAATAGACTGTATGCAACCTTTTTTATTGCCGTAGTAATAATTAAACTATCTGCAATAATATTAATGTGTTAAGTTAAAGTTCTTTGCTATTAGATTGAATAATATTTACATTTTTATTAAAAAGAAAAAACGCTTTACAGAATAATAAATCACACAGAAAATTAAAAGTACAGGACGATAAAATGACTTATCCAAAACCAAAAAGGCATCAAAAATTAAAACCCGAAGAACTAAGATGGAAATGCGATCCCAACATTTTTGAATTCGCTTCAACCGGCGATATTGAACCGATTGAGGGAATACTTGGGCAGGAACGGGCATTAAAAGCTTTGCGTTTGGGAGTGGAGCTGCGGGGTCCCGGATATAATATTTACATAGCAGGGCTTTCCGGTTCCGGTAAAGCCACTTCAGTTAAGAAAATGCTTGAAAAAATCAGCTCGAGTTGTCCTGAACTTTTTGACTACGCTTATGTAAATAATTTTCGTGATTCCGATAGACCTGTCCTGTTGATTTTTCATAAGGGTAAAGCAAGAGTATTCAAAAAAGATCTTTCATCCTCTATAGAAGTGTTGAAACAAAAAATTCCACAAGCCCTCGAGAGTGAATCGTACATTGAAAAGAAAAAAAATATTATTTCGGAATACAACGAGCTAGAGCAAAACCTGATGAGCGAATTTGATAAGCAACTGAGAAAAGAGGGATTGTCTTTAGGACAGGTTAAAGTTGGTGAAATAGCCAGACCGGATATCCTTCCCTTAATCGATGACCAGCCGGTTCCGATATTTCAATTGGAAGAAAAAATTAAGGAAGGGAAATTAACTGAAGAGAAGGCAAAGGAAATTATAAATAAATACAACGAACACCAGGAAGAACTGCAGCTTATGTTCAAGAAGGGATTGAAGATCAGCCAGGACTACCAGAAGAAACTCAACGAAGTTGAAATTGCCTGTACGCGCAATGTTGTAAAAGCCGTAATGGATAACTTTAAAGAAAATTATAAGAAGAATAAGAAGGTCTTAAATTTTATTCGTGAAGTGGAAGAAAACATACTTGAGAATATTCAAATATTTAAAGGGATAAAGCCGGAAGGAGAAAC
>BDSV01000108.1 GCA_002898075.1 bacterium BMS3Abin03 | reverse complement strand
ATGAAAAAGATTTACGGGAAATTTGAGCAGATCAGGGTTTCTTAGTCGTTTTGATATGCCCCGGATATGGTGATATTTAGCCTTACCGGTGGCTGAATTTAATCTTCCAGTACATGCTCACATAAAAGGATTTATTTAACACGTCGTAGGAAAAAGAATAGACATGTTCTTTTTTTGTGGTGTACAGCAAACTGGCTGACAAGCCAAACCGGTTGAAATTGCGGCCTGCCCCGATGCCGAAAAAGAGTTTTCTTCTGCAAGAAGCTTTTTGTTTTATGTAAGTGGTTTGCCGGATAATGTGGGGATAGATGCGAAGGAACGGGGAGCGGTAAATGATCTGATTCCGGGAAATTGTATCCGATACGACAATCAGGGCATTTGTATCATTCAAAAGCGTGTCTTTATAAAAATATCTTGCAAAAAAGGCTGAGAGAATGGCCGGGGTGTCAACGGGTTGCGATCTCCATCTTACAGAGCCGGTGTCTTTGTATATCAGTTTGGGGAGGTAACGGAGTACCGGATAGGGTACTGTGTCGTGAATGGTATCAATGTGGGTTTCCGTTTCTTTTGTGCATGGTGTTTCGTGTTTACATTCCCTTTGAAGGAAAATGATAACAAGGAGAGCGACAATAATGCTCCATGGTACTTGCTTCATGTGGTTTTTATATGATATTCCTTTCAAAATGATCCCCATCGTAGAAAAATTGAAAATGACCGCCCCAACGGTTCAGCCGGTCCAGACTTTCCCAGTAGTTCCCCAGCTCAGAAATCAACGGATGTCTGTAAAAGAGGGTTCCGGCAATGAAAAAATTGAAGTCCACGGCCAATCTTTTAAGATGGTTACTATCCATAGTTCTCGACTTACCTTGTTTAACGTAGATGGCTTGTTGCTCTTTCGTGCGCCAGGCTTCACCAAAAGTCAGGTTTACACCCATTGAATTTGCACGGGTAATAAGTAAAGCAACATGTTGCGTAAATACTTGCTGTTCTTTAGAAAGGCTCATTTTATTTGTTTTAGGATTTCTTTGACATCGTTCATGATAATCTTTTGGTTTGATCTCATATCTGAGATATTCGACCTGATTAAGGAAACATCTTTATCATGGTATCTCCTTATTTCAGTGATTTTGTTTTCATTGGCATGTACTTTTTCCGAAAGTATGCCACCTGCACGGTACATACCTATCAGGCCGGTTATGGATGCAATAATCAGTGCTGCGGCAATGGTGCCAAACCACCTGATGAATCTGGATTCCTGTTTGCTCATTTTGATTTCATTTAATGATTACAAAAATGTTTAACCGAAAAAAAAAGCCGTTGCCCGAAAGCAACGGCCTAACAGCAACAAACTAAGCAACGGCAACAGATCCAACATAAACACTGTCGGACACCTGGGAACCATCTTCCGAGATAAAAGCCATAAAAACTTCCACCTCATCACCGGAGAAGTCGGTGGGAACTTCAAGAGATTGTTCCTCCGTATCGCGGGATGCGCCTTCGAGGTTATAAATTGCAATACCTTTTGAGGCATTGTAAACCAGCAGCATGGCTTTGTCGGTGGTTTTTGCCTTTGACCTTCCGGGGCCGGAATTATCCGCCCAGGTAAAATCGACCACAGCCGGGTTCGTTGAGCTGACACCGGTACCGATGGCACCATTTAGCTGGCCATGGCTTACCAGCGCATGGGGATAATCGATCGTAAAATCGGGATAGGCACCGGTAACGGCATGGTTTAAGTTGTACGACATGGCACTGTTGAACTGTGACATTTTCTTTGCGTACAATTTAAAACCCACCCGGAGGAATTCAGACAATGGCTGAAGGAAGTTTAACACTACAGAAAATTTTGAACGCTGGTCAACCTGGCCCTGCGTCCGGGGGTTGGCAACACTGGCAGGTTTGACACGCATGTAGTCAATACCTTTCCAGGAGCCCCCTACGACGTTCCCCACTTTACCGGAGAAGCCGCCTAATACACCTTGAGAAATCTTACCCATTTTTTTAGAGTTTTTTAGTGAATAAATTTGTTTTTGTCCGGACTTGGTACGGAGTTGATATGGATTCGGTACGGTTTAGCCCTAACACTTTATATAAAAGTAAGTCAATTATTGCTCCAGTGTTGTTTTTCAGATAGTTATGTAGTATTTTGCTTTGTTTTACCTTTTTTAGTCAGGTAATGGAATGAAAAGCAGGGAGCGGTTTAATTGAACGCTTAGGCATCCAAGAAGGTAAAGGAATGAAACTGCCAAAAGGAAACGGAATAAATGGCTTGTGGGATGGCCTGCGGGTTTATGCCGTAGTCTTTTGGCAGGTTTCAGGCCGGGGCTTACATTTGCCTAAGCGGGCTGTTAAAGCGGTATTGTTTATTGGTATTCATTTAATGGTCAAATTCTTTTTCAGTTTGTAATTAACCTTATCCCTATTAAAGTTGATTCTTTGGGGTGGTGGTCGGGGCTGTGGAGGCGTAGGGCTTTGGGCGGGCAAATGGGTGTGGCCGGGAAGACAAAAAACCATAGTGTGTTGGTGCAGCGTATGAAGCCCGCTGCTGCGTGGTGTGGGTGCAGATGGCCATGCAGCAAGTGAGCGAACCGCTGCTTTGGGTGGGTGGTTTTTTTTGGCTTACCGGACACACTCATTTATTAACCTGAGATTTTAATTGAAAAATAATATAAACACGGTGCTGCAGAAGTGGACACAGCAGGCTGACGGATGGAGTGAATGCCACAGGGCTGTGTGGCTGTGCGGGCAGGACGAACCGCCCGGCAGCGAAGCATGAGCTGTCGAGGGGTGAGGAATGGAAGCCTGTGGGGTAGGTAAAAACAGCCTTACAACCCGGCGAAGTGAACGACAGGAGGAAGTCCTGCAAGGGAACGCAGGCAGCACGGTGTGATTCTTTTATCTGTTTTTATATTGAAACGGAAACCAAAGGGGGTTTAGGGCAGGCTACTAAAATATACAAAATGAGCGAACGGCTTGGCTGGTGAGTACCGGGCTTGCCTTAATGGAGCGTTGGAGAGCCCTGACAGCTTTTGCGAGGGATGTGGGTCAGGAAGCTGTTAGGGCGAGGGCAAGGCTTGGTGGATAGCGGAATGGGGCAAGTACGGAACGGAAGCAGACGGAGAAGTTGAGCGGGACTAAAATGACCTTTTCTTGTGTGAAGAAAAAAACCATTTTAGGTATGGCGCTGCACGCGCGGGCATGGTTTTTTTGAGGTCGGCGGTGGACGGTGGGAAGGACAGCGGCTATTTAACATAATGCCCTTATAGGACGGCTTTGGTTGAGGTGGCCGCACGAGGTATGGCAGCAGGGAAGCTTTGTGCGGCAGTACTATAAGGCTACATTATGTTAATATAGCTTGGGAAAATATCGGGTTATGAAAACACGTGCAAGGTGAAAGTAATTTATTCTGATTTTAATTACGTCGAATTCAATTTTTTCTAACTTTACAGGCATGAAAAACCCATGTTATAATTATTACTCCGCTTTCTTTCCTCATTCTTGCCTGCGTGGCTTTTCTCCATAAGCAGGAGTATAAATAAGATAAACAATATTGGGGTGTTTCCCTTCAATATAGGTATGATATCTGGGCATTTTGTTATGATGGTTAGTCCCTATTTAAAATAAGAAACAATGAAAAAAGCTACGAGGAAAACACTCCTATAAACCTGAAACATACAACTATATGTTTTGTATTTGGAGTTGTTTATTGGAATGCTTATTATAGGAATTAACTTTTGACGTAATTAATCAACCCTAATAATAGGGGGTTGGTGCAATTGACATTCAAAAAAATATTGAATAAACAGTAATATATTAAAGACAATTGAACAAGATAGGCAAAGATCAAAAAATTACTAGTCAAGTATATTAATAGCACATTATAAGTTAATAATATACTGAATCTGGTAAAATATTATTAAATCTGATAAAGAATTATTAAGGTTTACAGGTGCATTTAAAAATATAATAGAATATAAACTAACTATTATGGAAATAAATTATTCAAATATTATAAGTAATGTCGAAGACTCTACTAAAAGGGTAATTATAAAAGAAGGGCTTAAGTATAATAAAAGCTTATTTATGGAAATCAGAAGGACTCTTCCTAAGAGTCTTAAATTTAAAGGTTTTAACAGTGTTTCGAAAATTGGTTTTGGATCTTGCAGAGTACTTGCCGCACCTATATTTGACAATAAGCTTTATTCTAATGATAAAACAGCTGCATTATTACTTAAAGGGTACTTTTATGTAAAAAAACAGGTTGTTTCTACTGTAAGTGAAACACTTAATGATCTTGGATACGAGATAGTTCATCCGGATTTTATTGGCGAAAAAATAAAAATGAAGTCTTTAAGAGATGAGGATGTTTTTGAATTAAAAAATGAATTTCGTTATTTCAGGCCAAACGGTAAAAAAATTGTTGGTATAAAAGATGAGGAGGCAACCATTATATCCGCTTTGTTAGGTTGGATTGTTTTGCCTGATGAAGAAAAAGAAGAATCTGACGAGACTACTGTAAAGGTTCCGGCAGATAACAAATTCTTGGACAATGAAAAGCAGCAAAACAAAGAAAAAACTATGCAGCCTAAACAAACAGCAGAGGGACCTATTAAAGAAACGGATAAGACACCTTCTAATACAATAAAAAAAAATAGTAGTATTGATGCAAAGGCTGTAAACATTAAGGAATCAGATACAGATCCTGCTGAACAGGATAAAGATGAAATTGAGCACCGAATAAAAAACCTTAAGAATGAATTCCTTAAATCATCTGAAACATTAACTAAAATTTCTGAAGACCTGAGAAATGGAAGGATCCCAGATAATTATAATGAAGCTAAAGAAATACACACTCTTAAAAATCGGTTCGATAAATTAATAGCTGAGTTGGGCTTTGAATATCCTGGAAAGACACATACCATTCGGGATATTGAGGAAGAATACAAAAGAATTAGGGAAGAAAGGAACCAATATCTTTTTATAAAAGTAATTAATGTTTTAAAGAGGTACAGGAAGATATATCATGTAAAAGGAGAAGATTTTTCGTTTTTCCATGAATTGAACAAATTAGCTGAAAAATATGAAAAAAGCATTAAGTCAAACGATGCAGCGCATAATGAAGAATGGGTTTTGAAGTTTAAAGAAGGGAAACATTTGTTCAATCATTTAAATGAAGCTGTAGAAATAAGGTTAAATAATAGTTACAATGAAACGGAACTA
The DNA here is from genome assembly GCA_002898075.1 of bacterium BMS3Abin03. Classification (GTDB taxonomy): domain Bacteria; phylum Bacteroidota; class Ignavibacteria; order Ignavibacteriales; family Ignavibacteriaceae; genus BMS3ABIN03. Next base: position 7,840 of record BDSV01000108.1, on the reverse strand, counting down.
GATGTTGTGTTAGATCAATTGGAATTAGAATGTGAAGAAAATAATTTCAATTTTAGTAAAATTTTATCACGTCAGATTGACCGTGGAAATTTAGCATTTAGCATAGATACTGAAACAACACCACCTGAAAAGGGTTCAAAAACAGGTAAAAAATCAAATGAAATATATTCAGATGAAGAAATAGTGAAATCTGGTATAGATTCGAAAAACAAATCCAACAATGAACAGATTGTAACGAATCAAAAAGCGAAACAAATTGACGAGACAAAGGAAGTTAAGATAAAAAAGATAGTTGAATCAATAGATGAGGAAAATAAAATAGAAGAAGAAGCGCAAACATCGGCTAAGGAACTTGTTTCGGTAAAAGCTAAAAACTTTAAAAATGAGAAAAAAGATTCTGGAGAAGAACAGGCAAAAGACACTATTCCCAAGGTATTAGTTGAAAAAGTTATAGAGAAAACAACTACAAACGAAGATAGTTATATCTTGAAACTGTTAAAACGTGATGAGCCTGAATTAGCCTATCATCTTGCATTATGTTATGAAAACGAAAATACTAGTTTGCTTTTACCTTCCTGGCTACTACAAAACCTTTTTTTATCTTTGAAAATGCGCACTGCCTCAGCACCAATTGCACAAAAAATAATTTCTAATCTTGACAACTTTCAAGTTGAGGAAAAGGAATCACCCGAAGGACTTTTTAAAAATCAAATTTTGTTTGCATCAATCCTTCGCCCAAGTTTGCTTGCATATTCGTCGAATCCAAGTTTTGTACTCAATGAAATTTACTCTGGAAAGACAGGGGAATTTTCAGGAATAAAAAGGGTGATTTCTAACTATATGAGTAGAACAGGGGGAATCCTCAATTTTGATATATTAAGTCAAATATCGGGAGAAAATGACCTGCAAAAAAACAAGGATAAATTTCGGAATAACATTAAAGAATGGCTTGAGCGGGCAGAGCAGGTAAATTATAGAGGTAAAACCCGCCATTTTTTCTCAATTACGTTTAATAATTGGGTAAAAAACGCAGGTTGGATTAATCAAGAGTTAAATAATTTTATCAAAAAAGATGAAATATCAGTCATTATAAAATTATTGGATGAATTAGATGAAGCTCGATGGAGTAAACGATTCGAAAAAGATTTAAGAAAAGTTATAGGGAAATCCCAATACAGACATGGAAATACTGATGCAGAAAAGTGGTTTAAAAATCATATTGATGACCTAAAAGAACTCCTTAATGAAGGTCTTAACTATTACCCAATTCATACTAACAATAGCTTTGATTATGACATAAGAAAAAATGATTTAACAGAATTTGTAAAAGAACTTATAGAAGAAATAGAAAAGGCTAAAGTAAAATTAAATGAAACTAAAAACGATAATATCTTTAATGAAATATCATTTTCATATCTTGTAAAAGCATTTGATAATGTTGCAAATGTATTAACGACTAATGAAAGAATTGGTCAACCGTTAGTTTCCAAAGAAATAGAAAATACAGCACTATTAAGACTTCCTTACTATGAAAGCGATCCAGACTGGTTCCCAATACATCATGATAAACAGCTAGCTAATGCAATATTACAGTACATTTCATCACCAGGTCAATCCATAAATAATATAGCTAAAAAGCACCTTCAAGCTGGTAATTATGAAGCGTTTAATCGTTTAAGAACTGTTTTTCAGTTAAAGGATACTGTTTTTGAAGATAATCCTGATGAACAAACTTTTAAAGAAAAAATTGAATTCGAATTCCGGAAAGTCATTTATGAAATTGAACGGGGTGGTGCTTATGGTTATATTATGGATAAATGCAGATCAACATATATTGCATCACTAGAAGAAATCGAGAATAATTATAAAAACAACTCAGATGGAGTAAATTATCCTCTAAGAAAAGTTCAGGTTGAATCTGTTTTGTCAAAAATTGAAGAAAAAAAGAAAGAATTTATTGATGATAGCCAAAAATTACTTCCAAAAAATCTGAATATAAAACAAAGTGAGATATTAAACGGTTTTTTGGAAAAAGGAAATATTCTTGCTTTCAATGAAGCACTAGAAAGATCAAGAAAAGGACAACCAATTAACTCTCAAAAGAAGTCTGAAGATTTGAAAATCTTTTATCAGGATTTCCTTACTAATCAAAGTGGAAAAGACTTTACTCAACTCATTAAAGCTATTGATGAAAAAAACTCCTATCATGGCGTTAATTTTTCACAAATTTCAGACGATCAGGCAAAAAAAGTTATCGACCTTATAAAAAGGTGGTATTATATAAAGAATAATTGGGATTTCAACAAAATTGAACAAAAATTGAGTATTGAGCTTTTACTTGAGTTTCTTGGTTTTACATCTATAAATCTTGACAAACCTAAAAAAGAAGACAAATCTTACTATTTTGATTTTACGTGTAATATTATTAGTGGCAAAGACAAAACTCCGATACCAGAATTTGGTTCGTATGCCAAAGGAAATTATCGGTTGATTTGTATAAGTGAAAAATATAGTGAGGATGAGATTGTTGAAGAAATTAAAAGACTTTCACCAGAAACCAATCGAGCTGTAATCGTATTTTATTTTGCGCCGCTAAATAAACAAAAAAGACTTGAGTTGCTTAAAAAAAGCAAAAGAAACAGAATAACTTATTTATTAATGGATAAAGCCATTTTGGCATATTTAAGTAGTCTAAAAGAAAGTAAATTTCCTATTTTTGTTAAATTAGCAGCCCCTTTATCTTATGCAGAGCCTTATCAAACAGCAGCCTCCAACCTACCGGAAGAAATGTTTTACGGCAGAGGTCCACAAATTGAAAAATTAAAAAATATCATAGGAGATTACGCTTGTCTAATATATGGTGGAAGACAGCTTGGGAAAACCGTTCTACAAAAAGAGGTGAAACGCATTTTTAATAATCCTGATAAAAACAACTATTCAATTTATGTTGATTTACGTGATAATGGCATTGGTTTATGGAAACCAACTAAGGAATTACCATCAGTATTAATTGAAAATTTAAAAAATAATATACCAGGCTTATTTCCTGAGAGGATTCAATCTAGTTCCGGTATGCCATATTTACGAAATAGGATATTAAAATGGTTTGAAATGAATCCAAACGCAAGGATAATACTGTTTTTAGATGAGTCTGATAGATTTCTGGAACAGGATGCACAACAGGAATGGCCTCATATTTTACCTCTGAAAGGTCTCATGGAAAAGACGGAAAAGAAATTTAAAGTTGTACTCTCCGGACTCCATGATGTCCGTAGAACCTCGAAAATTCCAAATAATCCGCTAGCCCACTTTGGTAGTCCTATTTGCGTAGGATCAATGCTTACAAAAGAAGAAGCAAACGAGGCACAATTGCTAATACGACTTCCTTTAGAAACCCTTGGTTATCAATTTGAATCCAACGATTTAGTTTATATGATATTGTCACATTGTAATTGGTATCCTAGTTTAATTCAAATATTTTGTAGCTCGTTGTTAAACATTTTGTATGATAAAAAGAACATAAAGCAATTACCAATCCCAATTACTGAAAAAGATGTAACAAAAGCATATGAAAAAAGTCATGAACAAATTAAGTTAAAATTTAAATTGACTTTGAATCTTGATGAAAAGTATGATTTATTGGCTAATATTATTGCCAATGAAACTATAGAAGATTCCTCAATCCAAACATCAGGAATTTCTGTCGAGTATATTGCTGATTTAGCAACAATTGCATGGCCAGCAGGATTTGATAGTACAAACCCTAAAATCGAAGTCAATGACCTTCTGGAAGAGATGGTAGATCTTGGCATACTTCGAACAATAAATTCACATGGGATGTTTGCATTAAGAACACCAAACCTTTTGGGACTTATTGGCACTAATAATCAAATCAGAGAAAATATAGATAGACAACGTAAACTTCCTACAAAGTTTGATAGGAACGTATCCCGAATAATTTATAAAAAGGGGAACAGAGAAATCAGAAGCCCATTTCCAGCCATTTTTTATGACGATATTATTAATCCTAATAATAAAGTTGTTGTTTTCAAAGGAAGTAAAATGGGAGGGATTAATTATATTCATGAATTTCTTGAAAGTAGAAAAAGAGAAATACACATCATCACAACTGAATCTTTAAACCTAAAAAGTGATAGTTCTGATTTTTGGAAGCTAATCGATAGAAAAAGAGTCCCAGGAAAACATAATATTATTCTTTTGGGGCCAGAAATAGATTTTACATTTGAGGATATCTTGACAATTAATACCCAGATTGGAAAAAGGGAATCTCTTTCTGCAGTTTTCATTATGGATCCAAATAAAATCTGGAATATTACTAATGAAATAGAAAAAGCTTTTGTAAAATTGGAGAACCAAAATATTAAAGTAATAAATATGCCGCAATGGAGAAAAGACATTGCAAAAGAATGGTATAAAGAAGCGTACCCAAGTGCCAATATTGACGAAATTTTCAATATACTAAGCAACTGGCATTTCCTTCTTGAACAATTTCATGGGGAAATTTCTTACACACCTGAACTCTGGGAAGAAAAGCTTAAAATATTTGCCCAAAATAGATTAATTAATAATCAAAACATATTAAGTGATTTTGGAATATTAAACCAGGAAATGATAAGAATATTAAAAGAGCTTGTTGTTTGGGATGGAGGACTAACAAAACAAGAATTTTTTGAGGAATACAGTAAAGCTTCTTCACGTTTTGAAGGAGAAAATTATTTTGATTATTTTTCCGGTCTCAGTCTATTAGATAATGAGATAAAGGTAGATCCAATTGTTAAGACTATTTTGAGTAATGGATAGCTTGTGGGAAACACCAAAACGCTCAGTATTTCTTGATAATATTGTTAAAGAAATCTATTCGGGTAAAATCACACTTGTCTTTTTGCCAAAACATGCGCCAAAAGGTTTTCTTCAACAACTAAAACTTAAATTTGAAAAACGAAATCAGATTAAGTACAGAAAAATAGATCTTGATAATTGTGAAAATGAAGGTAATAAGCCTATTGAATCATTTTTATTTTCAGATTTTGATTTAGACGAAAATACCCAGACTTTTATCCCGCAAAATGCAGCTTCTATTTTCAGACATATCGATTTCAATGTCTCGAAAATTTTTGTATTTGAAAATTTGCCTTATGTTCTTGTTGACCAATTCAGAGAATTTATAATTGAACTAGGTCACTATTTAACTGGTAATGCGTTATATGAGCGACATAAAGTTATTGTATTACTTGACGCTGAAAACTTTAAAATGACTGATTTTACAAGCGAATCAGGTATTCAAAAAATTATGTTTCAAGGTGTTTTTGACAAGTTGGATAATATTCTAATTTTGAGATACTATTACAATTATCAAAATAATGGATTTACCTCATTGTATGAAAATATTATGTCAATGTTATCTGTGTTTGATTACAGACTGACAGAAACATTGGTTGAATGCGATAACCTGATTGAGGATTATAATGAACAATTGAATATTTTTGCCAGAGAACAAAAATGGGATATAATTAAGTACAAAGGTATTAACAAGCTATCGGAAGAAGAGATATGGTATAGGTGGTCAAAAGGAATTCTTGAAAAATCAAATGGTACATATATTTATCATTCAGCATTTTTAAAAATCCATAATAAAGATGCGGAAATAAAAAAGCGGATATGGCAATCCGGTGTAGAAGTATTAATTCCATTAATTGAAGAATTCAGGGATGTTATTTTAAAATCGGACAAAATTCATTATCCAGATGTATTTCCTAGTAAAAAAAACGGAGACCCTATAAATAGTAAAATTGACTTAGAAATTGGAAGTATTTATCATTTTGTTAATAAACAAATAATACACATACGATGGTTAAGTGTAGGAGAAAAAGGGAAAGTAAAAGCCTTTATAAAAATTTGTCGTGAAATTCGTAACGATTTATCACATTTGAAAATTCCTACTGTAGATAATATAGAGAAGTTTTTTCAGGAATACGATGAAGTTAAAAGGCTACTGAGAACTAATGATTAAAATGTCAACTGTCAGCTTCCCCAAAATTCGGCCATTTAAAATTAGAGTTGGTAAGCCCGCCAGAGCGGGCGCGTCAGAATAAAGAATATATTTGTGCAGTAACAATGCACAATATAATTTAGTTATGGCAACTAACAAAAATGCAGTATTAAGGTACAATGTACTTGATAAGTGTTTCAGTAACTTTGGGAGAAAATACTATTTTCAGGATATTCTTGAACAGGTTAACAATGCTTTAAGTGATTTTGACCCCAATACCGGGGGTATAAAAGTGCGACAGCTCAGAGATGATATACGATTCATGAAAAGTGAGGCCGGTTATTCAGCTCCAATTGAGGCGATAAAAGATGGGAAAAAGGCATATTACAGATATGATGATAAGAATTTTTCTATTAATAACAGCCCCCTGAATAGCACTGAGGCAGAGCAGCTTAAAAATGCCATTGCCATATTGCAACGATTTGAAGGTGCTCCCCAGTTTGAATGGATTAATGAATTGGCTCCCATGTTGACTGATCACTTTGGATTGAAAAATACCGATCGGAAAGTAATGTCCTATGATTCTAATATCGACTATTCCGGTTACGATAAGATTCAACCGATTTTTAATGCGATAGTAAACAAGCGGGTTCTTGAAATTGAATATGAACCTTTCAATAAAAACAGCTTTGTAATGGAGTTTCATCCCTACTATTTAAAGCAGTATAATAATAGGTGGTTTGTGTTTGGATTAAATAAAAAACTAAACTTGCCAAAATGGAACCTGGCTCTTGACAGAATAATAAATATTAAGGAAAGTTCAGCAATATATATTGACAATAATATTGACTGGGATGAGCATTTTTACGATATCATAGGGGTATCAACTTCTTATGAAGGTAGTGTAGAAAAAATTGAATTAATATTTATTGAGGAGCAGGCAAATTATGTTAAAACAAAACCATTGCACCCTTCTCAAAAGGCAAAATTACTGGATAATGGTGAGTTGCATGTGCTATTAAATCTAATACCAAATTACGAACTGGAAACCACTATTTTATCTTTTGGAGAAAGCGTAAAAGTAATTAAGCCGATTAGTTTAAAGAATAAGATTGCAGCAAGATTGAAAAGTGCTATAAAATATTATTCTTAACCCTATGCATAAACACTGCACACTTATCATCCATATTTGCACTTTGTAATTTAAAAACAAATTGATTATGCAAAACCAGTCGAAAATTATTTGTCCGAAATGCGGAACAGAAATTGATGTTCAAAATGTGCTCAGCCATCAAATTGAAGAGGAAATTAAAAAGTCCTTTGAACGCAAGCATGCAGAGGACAAACGTAAACTTGAAGAAAAGGAAAAAGAACTTGCCACTGAGAAATCGGAATTTGAAGCAAAGAAAGCTAAAGAGAATGAACTTTTCCAAGAACGTTTGGAGTCGCAGCTTAAGGAGCGGGAGAAACTTCTTGAAACAAAAATTAAAGCCAAAATTAAAGATGAAAATGCCGGCGAAGTAGAACTTCTTCAAAAAGAGCTTGAAGAAAAGGCTACTCAGCTTAAAGAACTCAATAAAAGCCGAGCTGAAATAGCAAAGTTAAAAAGGGAAAAAGACGGACTCAAGGATGAAATTGAAGCCAAAGCTCAGGAAGAACTAACCAAAACCCTGGAAGAAGAAAAAAAGAAAATTCGCCACAGTGAACACGAAAAGAGTGAATTTGCCATAAAGGAATTGGAAAAGAAGCTGGAAGATCAGAAAAAGCTAACCGAAGAGATGAAGCGTAAGCAAGAACAAGGTTCTATGCAAATGCAGGGCGAAGTTCAGG
>BDSV01000107.1 GCA_002898075.1 bacterium BMS3Abin03 | reverse complement strand
TACCGTCCGCCGCTGGTAGAACTTAAACCCGTGTGCATCAAAGCATTTAAAAATGTACCTGAAGACAGAATAACCGCCCTGGAATAAATCTCATCCCCCCGTTTAATTTTTACACCCTTAACCACTTTATTCTCAACTAAGATTTCTGTAACGGTATCCTCGATAAGTTCGATATTCCCGGTTGAAAGAATTTCCTCAGCGGCGGCTTTCGAATATAGCTCTCTATCCGATTGACAGCGCGGCGACCAGACTGCCGGACCCCTCGAACGGTTCAGCATTCTGAATTGAATTCCTGTTTTATCGGCTAATTTGCCCATTATTCCGCCTAAAGCATCTATCTCTCTAACGAGATGTCCTTTTGCAGTTCCGCCGATTGCCGGGTTACAGGACATTCTTCCCAGCGCATATTTATCCATTGTGATCAAAGCAACCGTGCAGCCCATTCTTGCAGAAGCAGATGCCGCTTCTATACCAGCGTGTCCGCCACCAATTACTATTATGTCAAAACTTTTCATCTACTTATAATTTTAAATAAAGGTCAGATGGAACTCGCATTATAATCATTACATTGTGTGTAAATTGATTTTTCATGCTCGTTTCATAATATCATTTTTCCCGTTTCACGTGAAACAGATTTTTTTCAAATGTCAACGGTTACGAAAATTTCAATCCGGTTTCACGTGAAACAAGCTTTACTTACCTATACAAAACTTCGAAAAAATATTGTTCAAAATATCGTCTGTCGTTACTACCCCGATTATTTCCGCAAGATTCTGTTCTGCATTTCTCAAATCAACTGCGATAAATTCACCGCTCATTCTATTCTTAACCGATTCTCTTGCAGTAATTAAACTTTCTTTTGCTTTCTTTAAACATTCAAAATGTCTTATATTTGAAACGATAGCAGTTTTTTCACTATAAATCGATGCCCCGATTGCTTTCCCTTTCATCACCCTAAATAATTCATCGATTCCCTCACCGGTTTTTGCAGAAAGTTTTACATCTGCATCTATTGGAACATTTTTATCGAGGTCAATTTTATTCAAAACTTTAATTATATTTTCAGAATTTATTAAGGTTTTAATTTCTCTTTCCAGCCCATCCGAGAAGGATTGCTCTACATCGCCAATAATTAAAACCAGGTCGGCATTCTTAATTGCTTCACGCGATCTTAGAACACCTTCTTTTTCTATCGCATCCTCCGAAACTCTCATACCTGCTGTGTCGAACAGCTTGAACAATATTCCGTCTATCGAAACTTCTTCCCTTATTACATCCCTTGTAGTACCGGGAATTTCACTCACAATTGCACGGGATTCTTTAAGCATATAATTAAGCAGCGAAGACTTCCCTACATTCGGCTTGCCGACTAATGCAACGTTTACACCGTCTCTTATCACTCTACCGAATGAATAGGTCGATAATAACTTATCAATTTCTGTAGTGATCGAATCTATTTTTTCCTGTAATTCATTTTTATCAATAAACTCAAGTTCTTCTTCAGCAAAGTCGAGTTCCAATTCTATATAAGATGAAGCATTAAGCAGCATCTCTCTAAGCTGATTAACTTTTTCTGAAAGTAAACCGTCGAGCTGGTTTCTCGATCCCCTTAATGATGCTTCGGTCCGTGCATTGATTACATCAGCAACAGCTTCTGCTTGGGCAAGATCGATCCGGTTGTTTAAAAATGCGCGCTTTGTAAATTCGCCGGGTTCAGCTATTCGTATATTGTTTGAAATGAGCTGCCCAATTATTTTCTGTGTTATGAAAGGGTTGCCATGAGTGCTAATCTCAACAGCATCTTCACCGGTATATGAATTCGGTTTTCTGAAGACCGAGACAAGCACATCATCAATAAAATTACCTTCTCCAGTCTCGATTTTTCCGTAATGTACGGTGTGTGTGCCGGCTTTCGCCAAGCTCTTTTTCCCTTTGAATATTTTATCGATTGTTTCAATCGCTTCGGAACCGCTAACCCTTATTACCGATATTGCGCCGACACCGGCGGGTGTAGCTAAAGCAACAATTGTATCTTCAGATTGAATTTTAGTCATACAAAAAAATATTTTTAAAAGGATGCAAAAATATAAAAGAATTAATGGATTAACAATCCAATTTACAGATACCTTTCCGGATATGTATCTTCAGTAAAATCTTTATTTCTTGCAATGAATCGAGCGTCAAGATTGTTTTACGACACTTTGAAATTTTGTCATACAAATTTACACAATAAGTCCGGTGAATGAATATAAGTCATTATAACTGCCATGATGTCACTTAGGGGCGTAATTATCAAATAATTCTATAACCCTTTATAAAACAAGGGGTTAGGGCAGCCCCGGGGGATCGGCACACGATTTGTTAATGTTGTTGCGAAACGAAAACTCAAATAAAAAAAAGGAGGTGATATTATGGCACTCGTAAAATTTAATCCTGTTAGAGACCTGTTAGATATTGAACGTGAGTTCAATAGAATGTTCAATACACTGGGAAGCAGATTCGGTGTAGCTAAAAAAGAAGACATTGACGAGGAATATGAGAATGCTGTGTGGATGCCTTTAACTGATATTTATGAAGACGACGATAACTACTACTTGAAAGTCGATCTTCCCGGAATTAAAAAGGATGATGTTAAAATTTCCTATGCAGATGGAACTTTAACCATAAGCGGTGAAAGAAGTGAAGAGAAAGAAACCAAAGATAAAAAGTTTCATCGTATAGAAAGATCCTTTGGTAAATACTACAGATCATTCAATATTCCGAAGGAGATCAAAGAAGACAAGATAAACGCTGAATTCAAGGATGGACAGTTGAGTATTACCATCCCCAAAGCTGATGAGGTTAAGCCGAAAGAAATAGCTATAAAAGTTAGCTAATACCGGTTATGCTTCTCAATATTAAAAGGGCGGCTGTTAACAGTTGCCCTTTTTATTTAAATTGTAATCCTTCATTTTTATTGTGAAGAGAACAGAAAGAAGGTAAGGTTAATGGAGTTTAAAGATTACTATAACATTCTTGGCGTTAGTAAGAATGCTACCCAGGATGAAATAAAAAAAGCTTACCGTAAGCTTGCAATGAAATATCATCCGGACCATAACCCGAACGATAAATCTGCAGAAGAAAAATTTAAAGAAGTTACCGAGGCAAACGAAGTATTAAGCGATCCCGAAAAAAGAAAAAAATACGACACACTCGGTGCCAACTGGAAACAATATCAATCTGCAGGTCAGGGTTTTGAAGATTTTTATTCTCACTTTCGCGGAGGAAAACCCGGGAGAACAACTTATGAATTTTCCGGAGACCTCGGCGATATTTTTGGAAATATTAGCGGCTTTTCCGATTTCTTCGAAAGCTTTTTCGGAAGACCGACATCAGGATTTGGCGCAAGAACCCACCGCAAGACTAAAAGGAAAGGCGCCGACTTTGAAGCAACTTTATATATTACACTTGAAGATGCTTTTCATGGTGCATCAAAAGAAGTTTTGATCGAAGGTAAAAAGATAAGATTGACTATTGAGCCGGGGACGAAGGATGGTAAAAAGCTTAGGTTAAAAGGTCTCGGCGGCAAAGGAAGTCATGGCGGCGAAAAAGGTGATCTTTACTTAACGATAAAAATCGAGAAGCATCCGTATTTTGAATTAATCGGGAACGATCTTTACTACGATTTGTACGTCGATCTTTATACCGCAGTTCTCGGTGGCAAAAAACAAATCCGGGCGTTAAACGGGAAAACAGTATACATCAAAATTCCCGAAGGAACGGACAGCGGTACTACACTAAGATTAAAGGGTTTGGGATTCAGAACTGAAGAGAACAAAAAAACTCTTGGTGATCTGTTTGTAAAAATTAAAGTTGAAATTCCAAAAAATTTAAAACCCGAAGAAAAAGAATTATTTAAAAAACTTGCTGCAATGAGAAGCAGTTATACATATTAATTTAGGAGGATTTTATAAATGTCTGCTGAAAAAACAACTGTAAAAAAGAAGTACCACTTTAAAGCAGAAGTAAAACAACTGCTCGATATTCTTGTACACTCTCTTTATACACGCAGAGAAATCTTTCTGCGTGAATTGATATCGAACGCATCTGATGCGCTGGATAAGATAAGATTCGAATCCAACAAGGGAACAGAAATGATTGACGGCGATTTGCCTTTGGAAATTAAAATTGATTTTGATGAAAAGAAAAATTTGCTAACCGTTAGCGATACCGGAACAGGAATGACAAAAGATGAATTAATTAAAAATATTGGAACCATTGCTAAATCCGGTTCGGCTGATTTCTTAAAGCAATTAACCAAGCATAAAGAGGATGCCAATAATATTATCGGAAAGTTTGGAGTTGGATTTTATTCTGTATTTATGGTGGCTAAGGAGGTTGTTATCAAAACCAAATCGTACAAAAAGGATGAGCCAGCAGTTGTATGGCGCTCGGATGGTTTGGGCGATTATGAAATAACTGAGCTTGATGAAAAGCTGAAAAGAGGAACAACCGTCGAAGTTCATTTAAAGGATGATGCCAAAGAGTTTGCCGATCAATTCAGGTTAGAATCTATAATTAAAAAACATTCTAATTTTATTCAGTTCCCCATCTACCTGGGAAAGGAAAAAGTTAATACGGTTTCGGCATTGTGGCGCGAACCGAAAAGCCAGATTACCAAAGAACAGTACACTGAATTCTATAAGTTTTTAAGCTACGATACCGAAGAACCGATGGAAGTGATTCATACTTCTGTGGATGCGCCTATTCAATTCAGTAGTCTTTTATTCATTCCTAAAAAAAGCAATGAATGGTTTAAATTTAATAGAGATGATTACGGCTTGGATCTTTACGTACGCAGAGTTTTGATACAGCACAAAAATAAGGACCTGCTTCCTGAGTATTTAAGTTTCGTTGTAGGTGTGGTTGATTCCGAAGACCTGCCGCTTAATATATCGCGCGAAACCTTACAGGAAAATATTATTTTCAGTAAGATTGCATCAAGCGTATCGAGCCAGGTTCTTTCGCACCTGCAAAAAATTGCAAAAGAAGATGCCGGGAAATATGCACAATTCTGGAAAGAACACGGACAGATATTCAAACTTGGTTATATGGATTTTGCTAACGCAGATAAATATCAAAGTTTGTTGAGATTTAATTCCTCTATATCAAAAGATGCAAATGAATTAGTCTCGCTCGAAGATTACGTAGGCAGGATGAAAAAAGATCAGAAAGAAATTTATTACGCACTCGGTGCAAGCAGGGATGCGCTCGCACTCGATCCTCATCTCGAAATATTCAGAAGCAAAGGCATTGAGGTTCTTTATCTCTACGATCCTGTTGATGAATTTGTAGTTAACGCAATAAGAAAATATAAAGACTATGATTTTAAATCTGTTGAAAATGCAGATCCGCTGAAACTTGAAAAAATGGAATCCATAGAAAAGAAAAAGGAAGAGATTGAAGAGTTAAGCAAAGATGATCAGCTCCATTTTGATAGTTTACTTGCAAAGATGAAAGAGATATTGGGAGACAGAGTTGAGGATGTAAAAGAATCGAAACGCTTAACCGATAGCCCCTCCTGTCTCATAAGTAAAGAAGAAGGAATGTCTGCTCAAATGCAGAAGATATTGAAATTTGCAAACCAGGATTTAGGTACGCAGAAGAAAGTAATGGAAGTAAACAAAGATCATAAATTGATAAGGAATTTATTGAAGGTATTCAAAAAATCTAATAATGATAAATATATTAAAAATGTAACGGAACAATTATACGAATCGGCATTATTGCTTGAAGGATCGCTCGATGACCCGCACAAATTAATTAACCGGCTTAATAAGATGTTGGAAGAATCAAGTGACTGGTATGTTGAACTAAAGAAATATTAACATCCTCTTAAATGAGTTGGTGTTGTTTCTTATTGTCATTTCCGATTTAATCGGAAATCTAACAAGTAATTATACACAAATGAAAAACCATTATGTTTATATAGTAACAAATAAACCACGGGGAACATTATACACGGGAATGTCTAATAATCTTGTTAGAAGAGGTTATGAACATAGAAATGGTTTAGTTGAAGGATTTACAAAAAAATATAATCTGAAACGATTATTTTATTTCGAAGTATTTAATCGTGTTGAGGATGCAATTAATAGAGAAAAAAGATTAAAGAAATGGAATAGACAATGGAAAATCGAGTTGATTGAAAAGGTTAATCCTGATTGGGATGACTTATATGAACGATTGGTGGAAGAAAGTTAAGAGATTCCCACTTTCGTGAGAATGACAATGTTTTCGTTGTCATTTCCGGCTTGACCGGAAATCTCAATAAAAAGAAAGGAAGTAACGATATGGCATTTAATCTAAACAAACTAACAGTAAAAGCGCAGGAGGTCGTACAAAATGCAATCGAGATTGCGCAAAATTATAATAATCAAATATTAGAACCCGAACATCTACTTGCCGCACTCATACAGGAAAGCGGAAATATTGCCGATACAATACTCCGCAAAACCGGCGGCAATGTTGATGCAATAAAAGTTAAAGTAAACGGCTTGCTCGAATCTTTACCGAAAGTAACGGGTGCGGGTGTAGGTAATCAGCAAATGTCGCAAAACATTGCAAAACTTTTTGATGTTGCTGCTGAAGAGGCAAAACACTTAAAAGATGAATACGTTTCCACCGAGCATTTGCTTTTAGCCATGTCCGAAGATACAGGCAAAGCCGGACAGTTGCTGAGGGACAACGGCATTTCGCGCAATTTAATTCTTACAGCACTGAAAGATGTGCGCGGAAACCAGAGAGTAACTTCACAGAATCCCGAAGATACTTATCAATCTTTACAAAAATACGGAAAGGATTTGAACGAGCTTGTTAAAGCAGACAAACTTGATCCGGTAATTGGTAGAGATGAAGAAATACGAAGAGTGCTTCAGGTTCTTTCGCGAAGAACAAAAAACAATCCCGTGCTTATTGGCGAACCGGGTGTTGGCAAGACTGCAATTGTAGAAGGTATCGCTCACAGAATTGTTGCGGGTGACGTACCGGAAAATCTGAAGACAAAAAGAATCGTAGCTTTAGATATAAGTTCGCTTGTTGCCGGTGCGCAGTTCCGCGGGCAGTTTGAAGAAAGAATGAAAGCTGTAATTAAAGAAGTTGAAAGCTCGAACGGTCAGATCATTCTTTTTATCGATGAACTTCATTTGCTTGTTGGTGCAGGCGCTACACAGGGTGCAATGGATGCTGCAAACATTCTTAAACCCGCACTTGCAAGAGGCGAGCTGCACGCAATAGGAGCAACCACTTTAAACGAATATAAAAAGCATATCGAAAAGGATGCTGCGCTTGAAAGAAGATTTCAGCCCGTGCTCGTAAGCGAGCCGTCGGAAGAAGATGCTATTTCTATCCTGCGTGGATTGAAAGAAAGATACGAAGTTCATCACGGCGTAAGGATAACCGACGGTGCAATCGTGGCTGCCGTTCAGCTATCCGAAAGATATATTACAGATAGATTTCTTCCGGATAAAGCAATCGATTTGATAGATGAATCGGCTTCAAAGCTTAGAATTGAAATCGATTCGATGCCTGAAGAGCTTGATACGCTTGAACGAAAAGTAAAACAGCTTGAAATTGAGCGTGAAGCACTCAAGCGTGAAAAAGATGATGCTTCTGCAAAAAGGTTAGAGGAAATTGAAAAAGAATTGAGCGGACTCGAGGAAGAACGCAGCAAACTTAGGATGCACTGGAAATTAGAAAAAGAAAGAATCCAGAAAATTCGTTCGCTGAAAACAGAAATAGAAAACTCAAAATCCCTCGCAGATAAATACGAACGCGAAGGCGACCTTGGTAAAGTAGCGGAACTTCGTTACGGTAAAATATCCGAATTGCAAAAACAGCTTGAACAGGAGACAAAGGAACTTGCCGAAATTCAAAAAGACAGTAAAATGCTTAAGGAAGAAGTCGATGCGGAAGACGTTGCTGAAGTTGTTGCTAAGTGGACCGGCATACCCGTTAGCAGAATGCTTGAAAGCGAAAGAAGTAAATTGCTCCGGCTTGAAGAAGAGCTGCACAACCGTGTTGTGGGACAGGACGAAGCCGTCTCTGCTGTCGCAAATGCAATTCGCAGATCGCGTACCGGTTTGCAGGATGTTAATCGTCCAATCGGTTCGTTTATCTTTTTAGGAACGACGGGCGTTGGTAAAACAGAACTTGCACGCTCGCTTGCCGATTTTCTTTTTGATGACGAGCATGCAATGATCCGGATCGATATGAGTGAGTATATGGAAAAATTCTCCGTATCGAGATTAATAGGCGCACCTCCCGGGTACGTCGGTTACGAAGAAGGCGGTCAGTTAACAGAAGCTGTTCGCAGAAGACCTTACTCGGTTGTGCTTCTCGATGAAATAGAAAAGGCGCATCCGGATGTGTTCAACGTTCTTCTTCAGGTGCTCGATGACGGAAGGTTAACCGATAACCAGGGACGAACTGTAAACTTTAAGAATACGATAATTATTATGACATCAAACCTCGGCTCCCATTTAATACAGGAAAAACTTTTTAATATTGATGAGAGTGAAATTGAAGAAGTAATGGGTGGGCTAAGAGAAAATATGGTCGATTTGCTTAGGAGAACAATCAGACCCGAATTTTTAAACAGGATTGATGAAATTGTGCTCTTCAAACCGTTAACTCATAAAGAAATAAGAGAAATTGTCGATATACAATTGAATAAAGTTATCGCGATGCTGAAGGACAAAGACTTAATTCTTGTAGTAAGCGACGAGGCAAAAGACTGGCTTGCAAATTTAGGTTACGATGTAACATTCGGTGCAAGACCGCTAAAGAGAACCATTCAGAAATATCTTGTAAATCCTTTATCACAGGAATTGCTGATGAATAAATTCACCGGCGGAGATACAATTTATGTCGAGGTGGGTGATAAAGGTAAGTTGGTGTTCAGTAAGAAATAATTCGTAGCGCGGGACATTGTCCTGCGATTAACCTTTTCAAGCATTACACTGCCAACTTTTGCGTTTCACCCTCTCTGTGTTTTTGGCGGGACACTGTCCCGCCTTACAATCTCTCTGCTCCCGTAATGCGGGATAATATCCTGCAAGCCCCACGGAAATAATCGAAACGTCGATTGTTTGTATAACCTTCTCGTGGTTGATTGTAGTGGCGGCAGCGGCAGGACACTGTCCCGCCCTACCGTTATTAATAGCAAAGTAAATTCATTCAAGATATATCTTTTGATATTCTTCTCTCAGGTTTTCGAGAATCCGGAAATACCCCGCTTCTTCCCCTTTCGGTTCATAAGTCCCTTCGATGGCTTTTTCTCTTAATATATGCCTGTTGGTTTTGCCGTTATCTAACTTTGGCATTGTATCCAAAAATCGCATCTCATTGGGCTTGGCAATTGCACCGATATTTTCCTGAACATAATTTCTCAATTCTTCTTTGAGCAAAAGTGTTCCTTCAAAACCTTTTTTCAAAGAAACGAATGCGATAATAGCGTTCCCGATTACTTCGTCGGGTCTTTTAACAATTACTGCTTCTTTAACACTTTCGTGGTTGAGCAGTATCTTTTCTATTTCCGAGCCGCCGACTCGATGCCCGCCTGTTTTAATTACGTCGTCAACCCTGCCTAAAATTTTAATGTAACCGTTTTTCTCTTTTACAGCGGCGTCGCCCGTAAAGTAACTCCCTTTGAATTGGTTCCAGCAATTAAGTTTTGTTTCTGCTTTCTCCTCTTTATCTGTAAAAAACATAGAGGGCCAGCTATCTTTAACAATCAGATAACCGCCTTCGCCATCTTTTACGGGAATACCTTTAATGTCAACGATGTCTAACTCGATGCCGGGAAAAGGGCAGCAGGTATAACCGGGTTTCATTCCGGAAGCGCCCGGGAAGGGTGAAATAAGTATCGACCCTGTTTCGGTTTGAAGCCAGGTATTTACAACCGGGCAGCTTAATTTTCCTATTGCCCTGTAATACCAGAGCCAGGTTTCAACTTTTATCGGCTCCCCTTTTGTTCCGAGCAATTTTATACTCGATAGATCATGTTTTTCGATCCATTCATCACCCTGCTTAAGCAAACCGCGTAATGTTGTGGGGGCAGTGTGAAAAATGTTTATTCTGTATTTACTTATTATCTGCCAGAATCGGTCTGGTTCCGGGTAAATTGGTGAACCTTCGTAAATAAAAGTTGTTATACCGTTAAGCAGCGGACCGTAGATCGAGTATGTATGACCCGAAATCCATCCGATATCCGAAGTTGACCAGAAAATATCTCCGTCTTTCAAATCGAATATCCATTTTGAACTCAAATATGCCTGAACCATATAACCGCCTGTCCTGTGAAGTATTTTCACCAGATCGCCTTTAGGTCCGTTTGTAAACATACTGAATACCGGGTGCTGCGCTATTACCTCCGTTGCATTACAGTCGGCTGAAACAGACATCAGCTCTTCGCTCCAGAGATGTTCCCTGTTATGTAAGTTAATGCTTGCGTCTTTATTCCTTTGATAAACTATTACATGCTTAACGAAGTTAAGATTTTCTATTGCCTTATTTACGTTCTCTTTAACCGGGATGAAGTTTCCTTTTCGCGGTGCATAATCCTGTGTAATAATCACTTCACACTTAAGCGCCCCGACCCGGTTTTCCAGCGCCTTCGCACTTAAGCCGCTGTATATAACCGAATGCACCGCTCCGATACGCGCACAAGCAAGCATTGCAATAACTGCTTCGGGAACCATTCCCATAAATATTAGAACATTATCTCCTTTTCCGACACCGTGTTTTTTTAAAACGTTTGCAAACGCAGCTACCTGTGTAAACAAAAGCTGATAGGTAAATATTTTTGTTTCGCCGTCTTCGCTTTCCCATATAAGTGCGGCTTTATTTCTTCTGTTTGCATCGAGGTGAACATCGAGACAATTGTATGCAATATTTGTCTTTGCACCTATGAACCATTTTGAGTTGAACGCTTTTCCTTGCTTTATCTCTTTCCATAATTTAAACCAATAAAGCTCTTTTGCCGTATTGCTCCAAAATCTTTCGGAGTCTTCAACCGAAAACCTGTAAATTTTTTTATACTGATGATATGAGGTGAAGTACGCTTCTTTTTTGAAATCATCCGGCGGGTTAAAATGCAGATCATCTACTTTGCTTGAGTCTGCTTTGTTCCCCTTTTCCTTATGACTGCTGTTCGGCATTCTGCTGTAGCTTGCTTCTCTCTGATTGGATTGTAGATTGAATGTTTCTAAATTAGATATTGATTTTTCCAAATGCAATTGTATAAACAATTATAAATTCAATAATATCCATTAGTTTGAAATGAATACCATTTTTTCTTCTGAAATAAAAGTAAGACCGGACGACATTGATATGAACAACCACGTTCATAATTCAAAGTATTTTGATTATGTACAGGCAGCCAGATTTGAACAAATGATAAATAATTACAAAATGCCGATGGAAGAATTTTTGGAAATGGGTTATAACTGGGTAACAAGCGCAGCATATATTGAGTGGAAAAGAGAACTTAAACTTGGTGAAACTGCAATCGTTAAATCCCAGATGGGTTCCATAAACGGTGCACAGTGCAAAGTTAATTTCTGGATAGAGAAGAAAGAGACAGGTAAACTTGTTGCCAAAGGAAATATGACCTATACAATGATATCTATTAAATCCGGAAGACCCGTAAGAATAACAAATGATATTATTGAAAGATATTCTATCTGATTATTAAAATAATCTGTTCTAAGAACTTCAAAAAAAAACAAATCAAAAAATCAGTGAGGTGTAAAAGTGGAAGATATTTTAAATAAAATATTTTTAGGTAATACTGTGCAAGCTTATTTAATAGCTGCCGGTATTCTTATAGTCGGAGTAATCTTTGTACATATCTTCAAAAAAATAATTTTGGTAAGACTGAAAAAGTGGGCTGCAAAAACAAAAACAACCCTGGACGATTTTATAATACTCGGTGTGCAGAAAACCCTCGTACCGATACTCTATTTCAGTGTCTTATATTTTGCATTAACATCTCTTACGCTTCCCCCGCAAGTAGTGAATATACTGAATATCGCTTTGATAGTTGTGATAACTTTTTACGCGATAAAATGGACTACAACTCTGATGGATTACTCGTTTGCTGAATATACAAAGAGGAAAACTGGCGAAGAGCAGAAAACTAAACAGCTAAATACATTGGGCACACTTGGCAAAACTATAATCTGGATTATCGGTCTTATCTTTTTGCTTGATAATCTTGGGATAAATATCTCAGCCGTTGTAGCCGGACTTGGAATAGGCGGCATAGCTGTTGCACTTGCCGCTCAAACTATTCTAGGAGATCTGTTCAGTTATTTTATAATATTTTTCGACAGACCGTTTGAGATAGGTGATTATGTTCAAGTCGGTGATAAAAGCGGAACGATCGAGCATATCGGAATAAAAACAACACGTTTAAGAGCGCTGCATGGTGAAGAGGTTGTTTTTTCAAACACCGATTTAACCAATTCACGTCTTCATAATTATAAAAAACTCCGCCGCCGCAGAATTGTTTTCGAACTTGGTGTTATCTACGAAACATCACCGGAAAAACTTAATATGATTCCCGGTCTGGTAAAACAAATAATTGATGAACAGGAAAATGCCGAGTTTAACAGAGGGCACTTTAAAGCATTTGGTGATTTTAGCTTGAACTTCGAGTTTGTCTTTTATGTTTTAAGTCAGGATTACAAAGCCTATATGGATGTTCAACAAAGTATAAACTATAAGATTTTTAACAGATTCAGCGATAAGGGTATTGAGTTTGCTTACCCGACACAGGTAGTTTATATGAACAAAGTTGAACCAACCGCAGCTTAGTAATTTTTAAGAAATGTATGCTTACATAAAAACCGGATTAGAATAAAGAGGCAGTATTAAAAGTAATAATTACGGAAATGTTATCCCCACAGTCTGTTCCGATTTATAGGGGGACGTGGGGATATCTTATATTTTCAAATATCTAGATTTCCGTTTTCTTCCAAAGGAATGCCTTCGGCAACGAAAATGACAAATAGATTCTACTTTTAACGCAGCCTCTTATTGTTTAAATATTCATTTACTTATGATGGGTTTCCATTTTCTCCGGCTTACCCTGTTCATCGTCGTTATGATCACACTCATGTTTTCCGCCCTGCATCATTTTCCATGGATTTATATCGGAGTTCCATGTTTCGACCTTTATCTTAAATGAGCCGTCATCCTGCTTTTCCCATACGCTTACATACTTACCTTTATCATTGTACGGCATTTTCATACCAGGTAAGTCCATCGTAAGTGTGTAAGTACCGATGTCAATAAAATATTTGCCTGCATCAATCACATCGGTTGTATTTAAATCGAACGCCGTCATCTTTGTACCGGAATTTTTGTTCATCTCCTGTGCCTTTTTCATAGCGTCCAAACCCCTTACCATCGGCTGATAGCTTGGCAGCGAGATTATATCATCGGTATAAAAACTTAATATGCCGTCGTAATCATTGTCGAGCATCATTTTTGCTAACTTGCTGTTCATATCATTGAACTTTGCTTTCATATCGCCCTCATCTTGCGCATGTATTTGCAGTGAAGCAAGAAGTAATGTAATGCAAATGATAATTAGGTTTTTCATTTGTGCCTCCTTAAAATAATTGTTGATTGTTTTTACATAACCGGATTAGTTAACTGTATGACAATTGTGCATTATGTAATATTTTAATATACGTAAAGCAGCTAATACCAAGCAAGGAACTTTTAATAAATAGCAAAGAAGTTTAGTAAAATCCTTTCGCAGAATATATATAATCTTATCAAAAACCGCCAAATATAGTTTGATTAAATCCCAACAAAATTGAAAATTACATAATCAAAATGAAATCATCCGCAAATTTTAATTCAAAGGTATAAATGGACAAGACAAGGAAGAAGATAAAAGAGATGGAAGTTACGGTTAAAAATATTTCTCATGAAAAACTATAACTCTAAATGGCAAAGAGGCATTTGCGGAATTTGTCCCGCCGGCTGCTGGATTCAAGCTAAAATTGATGACGGAAAATTAGTCGATATAAAAGAAGACACGGGACATCCGCTTGGAATGATCTGCACCCGCGGGAAACATGCACCGGAAATTATTTATTCTGAAGACCGGATAAAGTACCCGTTGAAACGTACCGGTGGAAAAGGGACTTACGAATTTCAGCGAATTTCCTGGGATGAAGCTTATGATACCATAGTCGATAACCTGAATAAAATTAAAAACGAATCGGGACCCGAGGCGGTTTCAATTTATACGGGACGGGGTGCCTTCGAGTTATCGTTATGCGATATGTTCCAACCAAAAGGAGCAGCGGTTTCATCAGCATCAAATGTTCTTTTCCCATTTGGCTCACCAAATACAATGGGAGTTGGTGCGCTTTGCTACGTATCTTTTGCGATGATTGCACCGCATGTTACAATGGGCAGAATGCTGATAAACATGTTTACCGATATCGAGAATGCCGAACTGCTTATTGTTTGGGGAACAAATCCTGCAACCGATTCACCCCCGTTAGATATGTACCGCCTTGAAGCTGCAGCAAAGCGGGGTGCGGAAATTATCGTTATCGATCCGCGCAGAACGGAAACCGTTGAACGCACAAACGGAAAATGGATACCGGTACGGCCCGGTACTGACGGTGCGCTTGCTTTAAGTATGATTGAAGTTATGATTGACGAAGAACTTTACGATGAGGATTTTGCAGGTAATTGGTGTCACGGTTTTAATGAACTGAAATCTTATGTACAACATTTCAGACCTGAAGCCGTAGAAAAGATAACAGGTGTTTCTGCCGAAACGATTCGGGATATTTCAAGAAAAATCTGTAATGCTGCAGGTGCCTGCCCTGTAATGTACACCGGATTGGAATATTCGAACAGCGGTATCCAGGCAATACGTGCGGTGTTAACTTTATTTGCGTTAGCCGGCCATTTAGACGTGCCCGGCGGTATCGGGCTTGCAATGCTCGACAGTC
Organism: bacterium BMS3Abin03; assembly: GCA_002898075.1. Taxonomy (GTDB): domain Bacteria; phylum Bacteroidota; class Ignavibacteria; order Ignavibacteriales; family Ignavibacteriaceae; genus BMS3ABIN03. The sequence goes on along the minus strand of BDSV01000107.1, from coordinate 27,785 downwards.
ACTTTCCTGTCAATCGTTCCTGCAATCAGCCAAATCCTGATTTAGATCGTGCCGTGGCTCGTTATAAGTTTCCTATCTACAGCAATTACCGCGGCGAGTCTCATGCATCCGGACTTGTAGATTCGGTTCTTAATAATGATCCTTATAAAATAAGAGGACTGATAATTCATGGTGCTTCGATTTTAACTTCCTGGCCCCGGTCTTCAATCTGGCGTGAAACTCTCTCGAAGCTCGATTTTATTGTTTCGATCGACAGACAATTAACTGCCGATGCCGCTTACGCCGATATAGTGCTGCCGGCAACCACAATGTTTGAGATCGATTCCTACATGGTTTACGGACCAATTTTTCGCCTTCGTGAAAAGATGATTGAACCTGTCGGCGAAGCCCGTAACGATTATTTGATAATGGCTGAATTAGCAAACCGGCTGGGTTACGGTCATCTTTATCCTCAAAACGAAGAGGAATTAATCCGGTTTGTATTAAAAGATTCCGGCTACACTTTAGAAGAAATTGTTGAAGCCGGTGGAACGGTTAAGCTGCAATCGAAGATGATGGAATATAAAAAATGGCAGAAGGGAAGTTTGAGAAGCGGCGGCAAACCCGGTTTCGATACTCCCACGGGTAAATTTGAAATTTGGTCGACAATATTAGAAGAGTACGGGTACGAGCCATTACCTAAATACACCGAACCGGTTGAAGGTCCGCTTGGTAATCCGGAAACAGCGGAAAAATTCCCATTGGTTTTTAATTCGGGTGCGCGGACACATACTGAATTCAGATCGCAATTTCATGGCATTAAAGGATTGGTTAAAGATAACCCCGAACCTACAGTAGAGATTAACACTGCCGATGCTAAGGAAAGAAAAATTGAAAGCGGTGATCTTGTTGAGGTTTCAACCCTGCGCGGTGCAATTCCGTTTAGGGCAATTGTAACAGACGATATTGTTACAGGTGCGGTTGAATGTAATATGGGTGCCGGCGCCCCTGTCGGTCCCGCAGCTTGGCAGAAGTGGAATGTTAATGAGCTTACCGATCTTGATAATTACGATGAGATTTCCGGTTTCCCGGTCTATAAAGCATTGCTTTGTGATATAAAGAAAATTGAAGAAGGCACAAACGTAACCCGGAAGTCTGTTGCAGGTTACTCATCAAACAAAGAAAAATTCAAATTCACTTTGCATGAAACACACCGAAGAAACAGGAGGATATATCTCGATAATAACGCCACAACCCCGGTGGCTGACGAAGTAAGAGATGCGATGCTTCCCTATTTGAATGAAATTCATGGAAATCCTTCGAGCATTCACAACGCAGGTAAAGAAGCGAAAGAAGCAATAGAAAAAGCGCGGAGACAGGTAGCAAAGTTGATCAATACGAACCCGCGCAGAATTGTTTTTACCGGCGGCGGTTCGGAAGCCGATAACCTTGCCTTAAAGGGTATTGCATTTAAACATCGGAATAAAGGAAATCACATTATTACAACAAAAATTGAACACCCTGCAATATTACGTACGTGCGAATTCCTTGAAAAATTCGGATTTGAAATAACTTACTTAGATGTGGATAGTTCCGGTTCAGTTAAACCAAAACAATTGAGTGCTGCCATAAAAGCCGAAACGATTCTTATATCGATTATGCTTGCAAATAATGAAGTCGGCACTCTCCTGCCTGTTAAAGAGTTGGCACAGGCGGCACACGAACGGAATATAATATTCCACACCGATGCCGTTCAGGCGATCGGGAAAATAAACGTGGATGTTGAAGACCTTGGGGTTGATCTGCTTTCTATTTCCGGACACAAATTTCACGCTCCAAAAGGAATAGGGGCGCTGTATGTTAAAAAAGGTGTTCAACTCGAGCCTCTTGTCCATGGTGGGAAGCAGGAAAACGGCTTACGTGCAGGAACCGAGAATGTTCCTTCGATTGTCGGGTTCGGCAAAGCTGCTGAGTTAGCCAATTACAGTTTAAATGAAATGAATAAAGTAAAACTTCTGAGAGATAAACTTGAACGGGGAATAAAAGAAATTATACCCGCAGCAAAGTTAAACGGTCATCCTGCAAACAGATTGCCGAATACATTTAATATAACGCTGCCAAATCTCAGGGGAGAATCTCTTGTGATAGCGATGGATCAATACGGCGTTTCGTTATCATCCGGATCGGCATGTAAATCCGGCTCCCCAAAGCCAACTCACGTTTTAACTGCAATGGGAAGGTCAGAAAAAGATGCACATTGCTCGGTTCGGTTTTCACTCTCAAAATTTACAACCGCTAAAGACATAGATGACACAATCGAAATTTTGAAAAAAGTTATCGAAGAGATGGAAACCACGGTTCGCTTCCTTGCTTGTAAATGAAAATTAATTTTGGTGATAACTAAACATAACCCGGAATATAGGATTCATTTTTTTACCGGCAGGCAATAAATAAATAACTTGTGTATTTTTGTTCGTGAGATCATTTCATTAAGTCAAAGGTGATACAATGAAACATGTTATAAAAACTTTGATTCTTCCCGTTATTCTTTCCTGTATTTTTCTTCTGACAGGTTCAATTTTTCCACAGGTAAATATAAAAGATTTGAAACAGGAAGTAGATACGCTGAGGGAATTCGATGACAACCTTTCTCACAGATTAGACGAGCTGGAAAAATCGATCGATGATATTCTGTGGTTCCAGAGAGTAGGCGGGGTTGCTTTTATTGATAAAATCTATATGACCGGTCCGCCTAAATGGAAAGAAAAAAATCCTACCGGACAGGGTGCCGGTAACCCCGTTAAGTTTTGGTCTTATATCTTCATACCAAAGGATATAGATTTTGATAAAAAATATCCTCTTATAGTTTTTCCACACGGAGGAGTTCATGGCAATTTTTCAACTTATTATACTCATATTATTAAAGAACTGATGTATCAACAATATATTGTTATTGCGGCAGAATATAGAGGGAGCACCGGTTACGGAAAAGAACATTATGAAAAGATTGATTACGGAGGCAGGGAAATAGAAGACGTGGATTCGAGCAGGCAATATATGATTGATAATTACGATTTTGTTGATAAAGACAGGGTTGGTATTATCGGGTGGAGCCACGGCGGTTTAATATCTCTTATGAACATATTTAAGTATCCCGGTCATTACAAAGTTGCATTTGCCGGTGTGCCGGTTAGCGATTTGATTGCACGAATGGGTTATAAAAACCAGGAATACAGGGATTTATATTCTGCCGGTTATCATATCGGGAAAACCGCCGATGAAAATGTTGAAGAGTACAGAAGAAGATCACCCGCATGGAATGCAGAGAAACTACAAACTCCGTTACTGATCCATACCAACACTAATGATGCAGATGTAAATGTGCTTGAAGTTGAGCATCTCATAAAATCTCTGAAAGCAGCGGGTAAAAAGTTTGAATATGAAATTTACCGGGATATTCCCGGAGGTCACTCTTTCGACAGGATGGATACAAAAACTGCTAAAACTATCCGGGTGAAAATTTATAAGTTCCTTGCAAAGTATCTTAAACCTGCAAGACCTTTTAAATCTCTTACGGATTTACAAAACGCCATATATAGATAAGATATTTTTAAATTCAGGATTTAATATTCAAGGGTTCAATTTATCAATGCAGTATTTGTGCAGATGTTTTAAAGCTGATGGAAGAACTTTACTAAAAGGAGTGTTGCAGAACAAATTTTTGTCACGCTGATTCCGATTTATCGGAAGAAGTGTCTCAATTTTTAATAGGATGAGATTCTTCTCCAAAGGAGTCCTTCGGAAATTCCGCTTCGCTTCATTCAGAATGATATTGCAAACTTGTGCACCATATAAAGTATGTTATTGTTCATCTGTTTATAATTTTATATTACAATTAGAATTAATTCTAATCATAAATAACAAGGAACAAACATGAGCGAAAATGATAAACCCGAAATCGGTTCACTGAGCTGGTTCGATTTAACGGTACCCAATGCGGAGGAAGTTAGAGATTTTTACGGGAAGGTGATCGGCTGGCAGCATGAACCGGTGAGTATGGCAGACGGTAAATATGATGATTACAACATGAAAACTCCCGCGAGCGGACTTACGGTTACGGGTGTTTGTCATTCACGCGGAGTTAATGCCGATTTGCCGCCGCAATGGCTTTTATACTTTATTGTTGAAAATCTGGATAAAAGCATCGATGAATGCAAAAAGAACGGCGGAAAGGTTTTAGCAGGACCGAAGAACATGGAAAAGTACGGTAGCTATTGCGTTATCGAAGACCCTGCCGGTGCGGTTTGCGCTTTATTTGAACCGGCTGAATAATGAAAAAAGACTTTATGTCATTCCGGATGTATTCCGGAATCTCGGTACTTTGCAAAGAAAAGATTTCCACTTACGTGGAAATGACAAAAAAATGTAATTCCCAACTTGCTTGGGAATCTCATTGCTTGTAAAAAATATATTTCTTTTTCCCCCGATGAATTATAGTGAATGACAATCTTGTGAAACTTATTTTAAATAGTCTCAGTAAAAAAGCCGTTTAACATAAATTAAAATAAACAGGAGAGCATTATGTTTGCAAAACTAATTTCATACATAATTTTTATTGCTTTAATCTTTACCTGCTCTGTCTCTGCACAGGTAGCGGAAACATCTTCAATTCTAATCAGCACATCATCTGTTACACAAATACCGGCTGATGAAATATATTTTACTGTTGTATTAAGCACTGAAGATGCTGATCCTCAAAAAGCTTTTGAAGATCATAAAACATTGGAGAAAAATCTTCTTAATATCTTTTCAGAGTTTGAATTTGCGGATTCCAACATCAGCTATTCGCTTTTAAATATAAACAACACCCATCCAAAACTTAAAGACAAACCGTTGTACAGAACCAGGCAAGTTGTAAACGTTAAGTTTAACGACTTCAATAAATACGAACCTTTCCAATTAGCACTCCTTTCAAAAGGTATTTATAATTTTAGAGCAAAATTCATATCCGGCGGTGCAGATGAATGGCTGGAAAAAGGAATACAGGAAGCAGTATTGAATGCGACCAGAGAGGCAGAGATGACTGCAAAGAGTTCAGGGAAAAAGCTCGGCAAGATAGTGGGAATTGAATCATCACATTATTATCCGTCTGAATCGAATATGAGTACCGCACTTACTACTTTACGACCCGGCGAATCACTTATAGAACTGCCACATTATGTTCAAATGAGAGTTTCATTAAGAGTGAGGTTTGAACTGTTAGATGAGGAATAAACAATCCGGAATCTTTATGCGGAAAGAAAAGATAGTAAATGAGATGGGGCTGTCTAAAAAGTTCAAATTATGTTGTCATTCCCTTGAAAAAGGGAATCTAAAACTTCAATTATGTAACAGATTCCCACTTCCGTGGGAATGGCATTTGGTTAAAAATTATTTTTTGACAGCCCCGACACTTAATTATTAATCTTGAGTTAATGCTATAATATTAATGTTGATGTCCGCCCGGATCGTGGATATGCCCGTGTTCAATCTCTTCTGCAGTTGCATCTCTTACATCAACTAACTCGATATCAAATTCCAGGTCCCTTCCGGCAAGCGGATGATTGAAATCCAGTGTAATATTCTCTCCCAGCACCTTGGTAATAGTAAATCTAACCTGCTGCCCGTCCGGTGCATTTGAATAGTAACTCATTCCGACTTCAAGGTTCGTATCTTCGGGAAATGCATCTTTCTTAACCGTTTGGACTGCAGTTTTATCGTAATTGCCGTAAGCATTTTCCGGATCTAATTTAACCGTTTTTTTACTGCTGATTATCATTTCGCCAACAGCTTCTTCAAGCTTCGGCAGTATCTGCTGCCCCCCGGTTAAAAATGAAAATGGTTCACCATCCTGGGTAGAATCGATTACAATACCGTCATCGTCTCTAAGTGTATATTTCATTGTAACCACCTTATTAGCTTCAAATGCCATTTTATTTCCTTCTTTTTAATTTTTAAAATTAAAAATAATTATACTATTTATTGAAAGGAAAAACAAAAAAACGAGGCATTAACCGGGCGGGAAAAACCCTACCCGGTAGAATTACTATTTCAATTTCACTAAATTAATATTTAGGTAATTTTGTAAATCTTATCGGCATATTCCTTCTAAAAAAAACATTGAACTGCTCGCCGATCATATAATATCGATAACGGTTTTAGCAGTACTGTTTGTTTTCTTTGGTGTGAGTTTAAACACCGGCGGGTTGATGTAGAAATACTCTTCATTTTTTTTGCGGGAAGAGTTTCCTTTACAGTTTAACTCATCGAGTATAAAGCGCGGTCGTTATTTTAAAAGGATCATCTTTTTTATTAAGAAGTTGTTGCCGAACTTTAATGAATATATGTAAACTCCGCTTGCCAGTTCACGCCCATCGAATTCAACTTCGTACGTACCGGGCGGTTTTCTTTCATTTACCAAAGTTCCCACTTCGTTTCCCAAAACATCATACACTTTTAACGTTGTGTATAGAGACGGGGCATGCCCCGTCTCTACGAATGGAATTGAGAATTTTATTTTCGTAGTTGGATTAAAGGGGTTCGGGTAGTTCTGCATCAGCTCGAATCTTTCGGGTATGCCAACCGATACTTCAACAATGTTTGAGAAAGTGCTCGAGCCGTTAAAATCAATTTGTTTTAACCTGTATTGATATGTACCCGTAGAAACCTTATCATCAGTAAATTTATAGTGCTGCGCTTCTGCTGTTGTACCATGACCGGGCAGGAATGCAATTGCTTCCCAAAACCCCTTAAGCGGCATCTTCTGTATCTCAAATCCGTAGTTGTTTGTTTCCGTTGCCGTACTCCAATTTAACATCACATTTTCTTTAACCGCTGTTGCTGTAAACGATGTTAATTCTACGGGGATAGGAACTCCGTCTTTATCAAACACACCGACACCTGCCCCTGTTGCAATCCAAACTTTGTTCAGTTGATCGATAACAATTGAGTAAACATCGTTTCGCGAATTATAATTAAAAGGGTAATCATGCATTCCGGTTGACGGAAAACCTGAATTCTCGATGTTGTAAATTGTCCACTGATCACCGTTCTTCATTACTAATCCGTCAGCTTCATGCCAGTTACCGCTCTGATAACCTTCTGAGCCAAAATAAACTACATCGTTCGCATCTACCGCAACTGAAATTAGTCTATCGTTAGTAAAAGGCGAGTTGGATGAATTATAAACTTCCCAGTTTACACCATCGAATTTTGCAAGTCCGCCTTTAGTTGCTATCCACAGGTTATTATTGGAATCACTTGAAATACATCTTACATCATTATTAGGAAGACCGGAATTGGATGATGTATATTGAATCCAACCCGAGCCGCTCTCTTTGAAAATTCCATTAGCAGAACCAATCCATAATGTACCGTTTACTCTTATCATCGATTGAACACCGTTCCCGGTAAAGTTGGTTACCGGTATCCAAACACCGTTTTCAAATTTATATAAATAGTCGTAAAAAGGTTGAACCCATAAAACATTTCCCGTATCTGCAAAAATATATTCGACTTCACTATTCCCGGGGGTATTAATTCCAACCCAGTTTGTGCCGTTAAACTTTAACAGGGGATATTGACTGCTAAAGAATGGAGGAATAACCCAAACATTACCCGAATCATCAACATCGCTCATCCATGCGCCTTCAAACGGTATCAAAGAATTTTCCCAGCTAAAAGTTGTCCAGTTATTATCATCAAATTTTACAAGAGACCCCCATCTTTGCTGATCTCCACTGAGAGGCACAAAGCTGTAAGATGAAAACCATTTATTACCATTATTATCAATCTTTATGTGGTTAATTAAGTCGGTGGTAAATTCGGAATTTGAAGTATTAATGTGAGTTGAATTTTGATTAATATATTTTACAATTCCCCGGCTTGTGCCAATCCACAAAGTATTTGATGTGTCTGCATAAATGCTGCTTACCCAGCCGGCGCTGTTCCCGAGATCAATATCGGTTATATAATTTATTCCGCTGTTATCCGGCGGAATTATAAACAGACCGCCTCCATAAGGCGGATTGAAGGTATTTGCGCCAATCCATTTGTTTTCCTGCTTATCTATTTCGATTGCATAAACTGATTTGTAACTCTGATTTGAAACCGGCACAAAGTTTGTCCAGCTTGCTCCGTCAAATCTATAAACTCCGCCGTTGATACCGCTTATATCGGGAATTTGAAAAACTCCGACCCAAATATCATTTGAACTGTCAACCGCAATTGTTGAAACGTAATTATTTGTCAGCCCGGAATTTGAGGAATTATAAACTGTCCAGTTTGTTCCCTCATATTCAACCAGACCTTCTGTCGTGCCAATCCATAGTTTTCCGTTATTATCAAACCTGACAAATGTTACATTGTTCGAAGGCAAACCGGAATTATTTGTGTCATAAACAATCCAGTTTTCATCATCATACATTGCCAGCCCGTGTAACGTAGCTATCCATTTATTATTATTCTCATCAATGGCAATTGAGTTTATAAAATTACTTGGCAGACCTGAATTTGAAGTCGTATATTTATACCATCCACCGTTACTGTATTTTACCAAACCCGCAGTGGTACCGAGCCACATATCACCGTCAATTTCAAAAGTTAAAGAGACTATAGCATTGGACGGAATATACGCATTGCCCTTGTTGAAGAACTCTTTCTCACCCGTTGATTTATTATATTTTAATAATCCTCCCGATGTTCCAATCCAGAGATAGTTATCTTTTTCTAAAATTGTGTTTATATAATCGCCGTTGGTGTAGTTTATCCATTGTAGATTTTGTTGGGGCAGGATCGATATGTTAAAAAATATTAAACCGAGCAGAATACAACGAACACCCATTTCATCCTCTCTGTCTTTTCTTTGCAACTTAAACAATCAACTGTTAAAATTCCACTGGTTTCTGTCTTCAACTGCTCTTTACGAGAGATAAGTCTTGAACATAGAAAGATCAGAATTTAATTGCAATTACACATCTACCGGAAATTTGTTTATAATTTTAACGGAACTTCAACTATTCCTCAACGTCTATATTTTCAAGTTCAAGCTACTTTATTTGTTTAAAACATACCAATACTTATTTTGAAATGTTGTTTTAAATATTTTCAAAAGGTTTTGAAATATGTCTTACCGGGATCAGAAAAAATACCTGGACGCTCTGAAAAGATACGAGAGAAATTTTACACGCAGGGAATCGGATGAATACAAGATATTCGTTAAAAGGCAGAAAGATGATGAGGATTTCGATTCCGTATCTATGAAACGGTTGAAAGAGCTTTACGATAAGTATCATAAATCCCCCGATATATCAAAGCTCGACGAGCTTTTTAAGAAACCGGAAAGTTAGTCCGTCGGCTGATAAAAGCGATTGATAAAGATCGGTTTACATTGCTAATGAACGGCAATGTAAGTAATTTTGTTTTTTTATTTTTAGAATGAGGAACAGATGAACAATAAGTTGATGAACCGCATTTTTGCGGCTGGAGTATTCATAATTTCTCTTATCCAGTTTTGGAGTACTGTTCAGCCCAGCGTTTCTTTCTGGGATTGCGGCGAGTTTATCGCTGCGGCTTTTTATATGCAGGTACCTCACCCTCCCGGCGCACCATTCTTCTTATTGTTAGGAAATATTTTTTCCAAGATTCCTCTGGCAGATAATTTCGGCTTAAGAGTAAATTTCATTTCAGTGTTTTCAAGCGCAATAGCAGTTATGCTTCTCTACCTTATTGCCGTTAAGCTCATTAATAATTACAAAGGGAAAAAAACCGGTTCGTTATCCGAATCATTGTTAACTTATACAGCCGCCGCAATCGGTGCGCTCGCTTTTTCGTTTAGCGATACTTTCTGGTTTAACGGTGTAGAAGCCGAAGTTTACGCCTTTAGTATGTTCCTTGTTGCCTCGATTACTTATTTAATATTAAGATGGAACGAAAGAGCCGATGCGTGGGACAATGAAAAGTATATTTTGATGATTGCATATTTAATCGGGCTGTCAACAGGTGTTCACTTAATGAGTGTGTTAACGGCGGTGCCTGTTGTAATGGTAATCTGGTTCCGTAAGTATGTTGAAGACAGCAAAGCATTAATGAAATCATCTTATTTGTTCCTTATTCATGCCGGTATAATAATTCTGATAGCACTGATATGGTGGGCGGGTCAAACATCTCAAACGCCGCCTACACAGGAACAATACCAGGCGTTCGACGGTAGATTTAAAATAATTATGGTTGTTGTCAGTCTTTTATTTATGGGAGTTTTCTGGAAAAAAGTATTCAACAAAAATTCTATTTATATACCGTTAATAATAGGCGGAATCGCTCTCTTCTTTACCTATCCCGGTATAGTAAAATACCTGCCTTCAATTATAACATCGGTAGCCGGAAGTGATCTTTTTATGCAGATCGCTTTTATAATAGTCCTCTTCGGTATTTTGGCTTACGGTATTTATTATGCAGTAAAAAACAAGAAACCAACTCTTCATCTTATTGTTACTTCTATACTTTTTATTATAATCGGCTTTACAACTTTTGCAATGGTAATTATCAGGGCAAATTTAGATCCGCCGATGAATGAAAATTCTCCCAAAACTTTCTCTGCCCTCGAGCGGTATTTAAACCGCGAGCAGTACGGTGATTTTCCCACCTTCAAAAGAAGATTTGCAACCGAACCGCATCAGATGGGAGTTTACAGAAATTATTCGAGCGATCTTGATTTCTTTTACAGGTACCAGATGAACCATATGATGACACGATACCTGCTCTGGAATTTTGCGGGCAGAGAAGGGTGGAGGCAGGATGACGGCGTTGATATTGCACCGTTTAACGGAATCGGTAACGCTTTTGGGGTGCTTCTGGGAAGAATGCGTTTTAACGGCGATATAAAAGATTCCTTGTTTGCCATTCCGCTCCTTATCGGTTTGCTTGGAATTTATTTTCATTTTAAGAAGGACTGGGAAATGGCGTCGGTGTTCATGATCATGTTCATCCTGATGGGATACCTGACAGCTTTCTATCAAAATCAACAGCAGCCGCAGCCGAGGGAAAGAGATTATTTTTATGTCGGGGCCTTCTTTGTGTACGGTATTTGGATTGCAATCGGTACTCGCGGAATATTCGATTTGATTCGATCTAAGATTAAAGAAAAATTACCGCAAAAAATGGCTTTGGCAGGTGCGCTTGCATTACTTATTATTTTCATCCCTGTTAGAATGCTGCAGGCAAATTATTTTACGCACGACCGTTCTCATAACTGGGTACCATGGGATTATTCATACAACATTCTTCAAAGCTGTGCACCCAATGCGGTTCTGTTTACTAACGGAGATAACGATACATTTCCGCTCTGGTATTTGCAGGATGTCGAGGGTGTGAGAAGAGATGTAAAGATTGCCAATCTTAGTCTTCTGAATACACCCTGGTATATAAAACAGCTTAAGAACAGCGACCCCTTCAACGTAGGAACTGTCCGGATAAGAATGACAAACACGCAAATAGACAAACTGAGACCAATTCAATGGAAATCGGTTAATGTTACTATTCCAACACCCAAGCCAAATGCCAAGAACGGGTACGCAGAGATTATCAAAACTTATGACATAGCCGATACTTCTATGTTAGCGGGGGGGAGCATTACTTGGCTTATGAAAAACACTCTGAATTTTGGAGATGTAAAAGCCGTAAGGGTACAGGACCTGGTGGTAAAAGAAATTGTCGAGGCAAATAACTGGCAGCGCCCTATCTATTTTGCAGTTACCGTTTCCGATGACAGCAGGATCGGCTTGGGAAATTATTTGAAGATGGAGGGAATGGCGTTCAGACTCGTTCCCGAAAAACGAAAACCTAATGTTGAATTTATTAATGAAGAAGTGTTAAGTAAACAGTTGATTGAAAACCCCGGCTACAGTAAAACCTATAAACCCGGCTTTAAGTTCCGCGGGCTAAACAACCCCGATATATTCTTTGATAACAACCAGAAAAGAATGGTTCAGAACTATCGCAATGCGTTTATCAGGTTAGCCATTAGTTATTTGAATACGGGCAGGAAGGATCTGGCTATAAAAGTGGTAGATTCTATGAATGAAAAACTGCCGTACAAGCTACTGGGTATCGATAACGGGTTGCTGTTTGAAATTGCCAACCTTTACCTGAGAGCAGGGGCTAAAGAACAATATGAAAAACTTGCTGTTGATATTGAAAAGAATGCACTTGCATCCCTCGAACAAAATCCCGGTGATGTTGAATCGTATTATAACCCGTACCGTATTCTATTAGAAACGTACGATAACCTTCATGAATATGAAAAAGCCCTGGGAATATGGCAAAAGTTACAAGTGCTTTTCCCGAACGATCCTACTGTAAAAGCGGGAATTCAAAAGTATAAACAACTTATAGAAAAGCAGGATAGTTTATCTCTAAAATGAAATTAATTTTTTATATTTAATTAATAAGCGGCTTTGCGCCGCTTATTTTTTGTAAAATTATGACGAAGCGAAACTGCAGAACAAAAAATTAAAATAAAAAACCAAAAAGTTCAGCGCTAAAAATATAGTTATGAAAATACTGATTCTCGCATTATCCGGTATAGGCGATGCACTTATGTTCACGCCCGCCTTAAAACTTATAAGGACAACATTGCCCGAAGCGCAGATAGATGTGCTTACAATGTTCAAGGGTGCGGAAGATATTTTAAAAAACAACCCTGTTGTTAATAATGTATTCAGATTCGATTTTATTAATGAAGGGGCTATGCGCTCTTTGAAATATATTTTTAAATTAAGAAAAAAGTACGACGCATCGATAAATGTTTACCCATCCAACCGGAGAGAATATAATATTATCAGCTTTTTAGTTGGTGCAAAGAAACGTGCGGCGGTAAAATATTTACGGAAAGATTTTTCCGGTTTCGGCTTCCTGAATAATGTTAGAATAACGGAAAATGATTCTGTTCACAATGTGCAGACAAACATCGGGCTTGTTGAAAAGCTATTAATTAAAAATTTTAACGAGGAACATCCGCTCGAGATAAGTTTTGGGAAAGATGATAAAAAGTATGCGGAGAATTTTCTAAACAAAATTAAAATATATGATAACGATTTGGTAATCGGTTTTCATCCCGGCTGCGCAACAATAAAGAATCATATTAAAAGGAGATGGGAACCGGAAAAGTTTGCCGCACTCGGGAAGGAGTTAATAGTTGAACATAAAGCTAAAATATTAATCTTCGGCGGACCCGACGAAACAGATTTGAAAGAAACAATCGGCAGGAAAATCGGTTCGCCGAATGTTTTTGTGGTTAACATTGTTAACACCGACAGCATTTTACACAGCGCTGCAATAATGAAACGCTGCAACGTTTTTATAACAAACGATTCGAGCCAGATGCATATTGCTTCCGCACTGCAGCTCAAGGTGGTTGCTATTATAGGTCCAACAAATCCGCATTACATTCATCCGTGGAAGACAGAGTATAAAATCGTTACTCTCAATTTAGATTGCGCACCCTGTTTCTTCTATTCACCCCGCCCGCTAATATGCAGAAGGGACGATGTACAATTCAAGTGTATAAAAGAGATTACGGTTGATATGGTTTACTCGGCTGTGAAAGAATTTTTGTAATATTGTGTGTATATTTTACTCAAAGGAAGAAGTGTTATACATACAAAACTCACACTCACAATTGAACAATCAATAATCAAAAAGACAAAAGCTTATGCACGGAAAAAAGGTCGCAGTTTGTCAGATATTATTGAAAACTACTTAAAAGTTGTTGCCCGCGAAGAAACTTTAGATGAGTTTGAGCTAACACTAACGGTTAAATCGTTAAAAGGTTCATTTAAAGCGCCAAAAGATTCTGATTACAAGAATTAAACAAAGAACTATCGAAAATATTTTTGTAAAATGAAAAGGTAACAACTAAACTAAAATCATTGTTGTCAATTGTAGATGTACTAACAATGGATAGAGATGTTCTGGCACAGGCATTGGGTTCATAATTCATAGACTTCGAAGATGCATTATAAATTTTTTCGGCAGTAAAATTTGGGAAAATCGATTCCATCATTACAAGAAATATCGAGGATTTTTAAAAAGTTAAATCGGCATACAAACTCCGGATAGTTTCTTAATAATAATGATGGCAAGTCATTAATAACATATTGAAAGTAAAACTTAATCTTTATTATTGTTTCGCAAAACAACAAATTATTTTTTAATTTCACTTACAATTAATGTTTTCTTGCGCAAGAAAAAACAAAGTGTGCTTATTAAACGATTTAACTAAATGATAAACAAAAATCTTTTTTGGGATATAGATATTAACGATTTGAATTTTGACAAACATGCAAGATTCGTAATCGGACGTGTTTTGACAAAAGGAGATTTAAATGATTGGTTTGAACTGAAAAAGAAATACGGCTTAAAACGGATCAAACAAGAAGTAATACAAATTCGTTATCTTGATAAAAAAACATTAAACTTATTAAGTTTATTTTTCAATATACCAAAAGAAAAATTCAGATGTTACAATACAATACAAAACAATATCTCCGGAAATTTTGGGATTACTAAAAAGTTTAATAGACCTGCTGGAATTGGAAGATTTAGTTCCAATGAAATTATCTGCAATAGCAGGGCGCGAAGCAAAGAAAGATTTTTACGACATTTATTTTTTACTTGAAAAGTTTCCTTTAACCCGGATACTATAATTATTTAAGAAAAAATATGAAACAGAAAACGCATTCCATCTTCTTAAAAGTCTTACGTTTTTTAATGATGCAGAACTTGAGCCCGAACCTAAATTATTACGCCATATAGATTGGCAGAAAGTTAAGAATAAAATTGTAAAAGAAGTTAGCAGTGTTTTATAGTAAATTGAATTATTCTCCCCTTATTCATTTGCCAGTCGTAACATACAAAATCACAAAAGAAAAATTTCCGTAATTTTTGTTGTTTTCATTTTCATTTAATTTAAAACATTAAATCTTTTAAGCATGAGCAATAACACTTCATTAAATGAATTCATAAACAATATACCCAAAGCAGAACTTCATCTTCACATAGAAGGAACCTTCGGAGCCGGAACTTATGTTTAAAATTGCTGAGCGAAACGGAATTAGTTTAAAGTATAATTCTATTGAAGAACTTTACTCTGCTTATAAATTTTATAACATTCAGAACTTTTCAGACATCTATTACGCTGGAGCAAATGTATTGAACGCCTAACAGGATTTTTGCGATCTGACATGGGCTTATCTCAAAATTATTAACTTGCAAAATGTTCTTCACACAGAAATATTTTTCGATCCCAAAACACACATTGAAAGAGAGATAGAATTTTCAACTGTCATAAACGGAATTTATCATACATTAAAAGATGCTGAAAAAGAATCCGGTATCACATCAAAATTAATAATGAGTTTTCTACGGCATCTGGGCGAGGCGGATGCTTTTTAAACATTAGACCAAGGACTCAAATTCAGAGATCGGATTACCGGAATTGGTCTGGATTCATCTGAGGACGGAAATCCCCCTTCAAAATTTCAGCGTGTTTTTAAAATGGCAAAGAGCACTTTTTAACTTTATTCCCTATCTCATCTGCTTTACAAATCGAGCCGAACTGCAAGTTTTTTTATAATAAATATTTTATAACGTTATTGTTTGCACATACGCACAATTATATCTAATTTAATATGGATAATATAAGTGAAAAACAGAAACAAGGGAGTATATCTGTTAGCGAAGAGTGTAGCCGTCCTAGGATTTTTGCTAATGATTATTGTAGTTTTTACAAATTACTCTTTTATAAAATTACATTCCAGCAATTCAATTCAAATTCAAAATTCAATTTTAGCCCTAAGCAAGTTAAACCTGCAAAACGGGGATCTTATATTCAGGAGGGGAACCAGTATTGAAAGTCGAATCGTTCTTCTCGCCGATCGGAACGCTGAATATTCCCACCTGGGAATGATCTATAAAATTAACGACAATGTATTCGTTATTCATTCTGTTCCTAAAGAAAATGATGCTGATCCCGGCTACATAAAACTTGAATCGATCGATGATTTTTTATCTGAAGGAAAAGCAATTAGGGTAGCAATTTACCGCCTTATTCAAAATTCTTCGGAGAAGATAAACATCGCGAGTAACTATGCATACAATTGTTACTCTAAAAAATACTACTTTGATAATAATTATGACCTTAACAGTGATAAGCAGCTATATTGCACAGAATTGATTTGGAAGGCATATATGTCTGCCGGCGTCGACCTGGTTCGCAATAGGTTAAGAAATATTAATTTTATCATTACCAGTAAAATTTTAATAATGCCAAGTTCCATTATTGAAAGTAAATTACTTCAAAATGTTTACTCTAATTAATATTATTCATCACTAACTGAAAGGTCCAAATTATGAAAACATTTAAACTTTTATTCAGCATTGCTTTAATAGCTGCGATATTTGCATTAGTATCTTGCGGTGAAGGAGGGGTTGCGGGTAGCAGCACACCGGGCGATGTAGTTAAAACTGCTATAGAGAATATAGCAAATGAAAACTATGATGCTGTGCTTACAGTGTATGTTACTAAGAAGGGAAAGGAACTTAGCAAAGAAGAAAAAAACAAAGTAAAAGCATTTTTACCATCTGCAAAAGAAGATTTAGATAAAAATGATGGGCTAAAGGAAGTTAAAATTATTAATGAGACTATTTCCGAAGACGGTACAACTGCTGTTGTAAAAGCCCAGGTGATATATGGCAATGGGAAGAAAGGCAGAGAAAGTAGCACCAAGCTAATAAATGTAGATGGCAAATGGAGAATCAGAGTTAATTAGGTAGATCTTTAAATATGTTTCGAACCCCTGCAAATACTATACTTTGCCGGGGTTCTTTAATCTTTATGAGTGATTATAAAGTTTGATGACATTAAATACGGTGCTGTAATTTATAAAGATTTAACAATTATTTTTCACAAAAATTAAAAAGAAATAATTATGAAACCAGCATGAAAAACTTATTACAAAGGAATAATCAGATAAAATAAAGTACAAATTGGAGGAATAATCAACAAGGAACGTTATTTTATTTCCAAAGAAGAATATGATAAAAAAAATAAAAATGTGAGTCGTTACCAAAAAAGGACATGATGAATTTAGTAACACTCACTAAAGAAAAAGGAGTTTAAACATGAACGGTTTAAGAATTATCCAATCATTAATAATATATACATTTCTGTGCGGTGCAGTCATTGCACAAAATGAAGAATTTAAACTTACTCCGGATGATCCAATTGTCCAATCGAATTTTGGTTATTCAGTTGCAATAACCGGCACGAAAGTCCTCGTCGGAAGGGTTCGTGACAATAACGAAACCGGTGCTGTATACTATTTTGAGTACGATGGCAATAACTGGCTGCAGATTGAAAAGATAATTGCAGTTGATGGTACTATTCATGATAAATTTGGAATTTCGGTATCGATATCCGATAACCTTGCCATAATTGGAGCTGAGAATGACAATTTTCATGGTGCGGGATCTGGCTCTGCTTATCTTATAAAATATTACGACAATTCCTGGCACAATTTGAAAAAGCTCATACCCGATGATGGTCATGCGTATGCATATTTTGGTAATTCGGTTTCAATTTCCGGAACCACAGTCCTCATTGGTGCCTGGAAAGACGATATTGATGGAGATAAGTCCGGGGCAGCGTATATCTACCAGCAGACCGATAGTACATGGCAGAAAATATCTGCTAGTGATGGGGGGTCTAATAAAAATTTTGGAAATGCTGTAGCCATGTCTGATGTTGGAACAGCAATTGTTGGTAGCTGGCACGACAGCCCGATGGGGAATTATTCCGGCTCCGCCTACATCTTTGAATACATCGGACAGGGCTGGCAGGAAAAAGTAAAATTGACGCCTGGTGACGGAGTAGCTTATGATGAATTTGGATATGCAGTAGCAATCTCCGGAACCACTGCGATTGTTGGTGCGCATTTAAATGATGCAGTCGGCGCTAATTCAGGTGCTGCTTATGTTTTTGAGTATGTTAATGGTAACTGGAATGAAATTCAGAAGCTTATCCCCAGTAATGTTTTGAATGGCAGTTATAATTTTGGCAATTCGGTATCAATTTCCGGAAATATTATAGTTGTTGGAGCGGACGGCGGTCATGGAAATTTTGATGCCACAGGTTGTATCTACGTATATGAATATGATGGTGCATCATGGGTGGAAATAGATAATATTTTTGCCAGTGACGGTTTGCAATTTGATGGATTTGGTAATTCGGTATCAATTTCAAATACTTATGTTATTGCAAGCGCACCATTTGCCGATGACAGTATTGGAATCAATACAGGCGCTGCTTATGTTTACCATCTTGGTGGGCTGTTAACTGTACCTGGCTTTACAACTCCGAAGACTTTTGAGCTTGATCAGAATTATCCGAATCCTTTCAATCCTTCAACGGTAATTAAATACCAAATACCGGAACTAAGTTTTATATCGATTAAAGTTTACGATGTACTGGGAAAGGAAATCACAACATTAGTTAATGAAGAAAAATCAGCGGGAAGTTATGAGGTTAATTTCAATTCAACCTATTTGCCAAGCGGAGTGTATTTCTATCGACTTGAAGCCGGTAACTATATAGATACTAAAAAGATGATATTATTGAAATAGTGCCATTTGGCACCTCAAAAAGTTATAAATTTCGAAAAACAAGAGATGTGTCAAATGAAATTAAGAAGAACAGTATTTAATAGAAACAAGTGAGATTGATAAACAAGATATGCCATATCTTTTATATATGGCATATCTAAAACCCATCATCAGTAATTTTCTTCCCGGTTACTTCACCGTACTTTTTAACTTTGTCTCTTATCTCATCTGCTTTGCCGGCTTAGACAAATTGCAATTTATCTTTTGGAAAATATTTTTTATGATTTCGTTTGCTTGATAAACTTTCAATTCATAAATATTTTTATGAAATGAAAATAACCATGCAAGTATCAAAACCCAATACTTTTTCATTTTAATCTGACTATGGAAAGTAAAATCAGCACATTCACGGCAATAAGTTTTTACGCCAGCCAATTACACAAACAATAATCTTCGCCCCGGTATAGTTTTAAAGTTATAGCATGAACAAATCATAACACTAATTTGCAGAATCTTGTTCTGGTACCATATATTATTTATTTTACATAACACTGATTTTACGATTATAAAAAAAAATGAAAATGAGAAAATACATATTCTTTAAAAGTTCTTTTGCTGTTTTAATTATCCTGACAACAATAATATATTCGGGATGTGAAAATAAGCCGGGAAAATCCGAAAAGCCGCGGGATGAGATTAAAACTAAAGTTGTAACACCGGATAAACCCTCCGGCGACATCAATACCGGCGAAAATAAACCGGTTGTTGAAACAAAAATTTCAATACCGGATATAAAAGGTAAATGGACAGGAACGTTTGATGGGAGAGCTACAGTGTTGAACATAACTGTACAAACCGACAGCAATTTTTCCGGTAAAATATCCATTAATTACAGGCAGCCGATTAACCAGGAGGTGAAAGGTTCTTTTAGCCCGACAACAATGAAGATGATAATGACAGATCAGCTACACAGCCGCTACCAGGGAAAGTACAATGGAAATTTATCAGTGGATGCTGATAATTATTCCGGTACTTTTACTATGGATGTCGATGGTTCAAAATTTTCATTTAACTTGAATAAAGGAAAATAACAATGAAAAAACTAATTCTTATACCAATAATCTTTTTTAGCGGGTTACTTATAACCTCTTGCGATTCAAATAACGATACAGTTGCCCCGGCACAACCGGGAAGTATCTACATTACTTCAAATCCTTCAGGGGCAGAAATATGGCTGGATGGTGTGAACACATCTCAAATAACCCCGGATACAATTAAAAATGTTAATGAAGGAATACATAATGTAACTTTAAAATTGCAGGAATATAACGATACGACTTTTGCGATTAGCGTTACAGGTGGTCAGACGAGTATTGTTACTAATATAGTGCTTGTCTCGAATATTATGACAACATTATATGGTCCGGTAAAAATTTACGAAACAGAAGGAACAACAGCATCGGAGCCAAGCGGATTAGACCTTTCAAGCGGAAATGCCTATGGAATTTCTTCTAATCAAAAAGACAGTGTGGATATTTATTATTCTACTACCGGAACCGGCGGGCAGGGGTTCCTGGTTCAGAGCGCCGATCTTAACCCAAATTTAATCCGGGAGACAGATTTCCGGGTTGGTTCCGGTTCAAATCTTTTCGACGGTGAAGATTCACCTATAAGAAATACCGGAACGTGGACGAATAATATTAGCGATAGAGAAACTAATTACGTCTTTCTATACGATCACGATGGTCATTACTCAAAACTTAAAATAGTTAACTGGGGCGGCGGCGTACCCGGGGAACCTGCCTGGGTTGAAGTCCAATGGTATTACAACAATACTGTTCTCGATAACCGCTTTTAATATTCTGAGTGTATTGCCTGTTGGCAAACTTACACTTTATTGATATGGTTTATTAGATGCTGTTTTAAAAGTAAATATTACAGGACTGTCATTCCTCCTGATTTAGCGGGGAAAGTGGGAATCCATTTTATTTTAAGGGCTTTAGATTCCCGTTTCCACGGGAATGACACAAAAATTAGAGCTTTTACAACAGCCTCTTCATATTAAATTTATGGATATAATTGGTCGTTCTAAATCTTTTGGTAATCTAAATCGCCGTATAATCACTTCATTTATTTTTTCGGAAGGTTAGTGTACTACTATTCTTTAATTGTACCAGCACCGCACCAACCACAGCAATCGCCATCCCGGTAACTTCCTGCAGAGAAATGCCTTCACCTAAAAATATCCATGCAAGAATTGCAATTTGTATAAGCATAGTTCCGTTAATTATACTCGATTCCATTGCGGTTAGAGTCCGGAGTGTGTGATTCCAGATTACAAAAGCAAAAGCAGTGTTTATTACGGCAAGCCATAAAAGATATAAAAGATTTTGTGTGCTTATCGGCGGGAGTCCCTGAATAATAATTCCCGCCGCCAAAAGAACTATCGAGCCGAATCCCATGCTGATTACAGTAACCACTAACGGGTTCATTCTTCCCGAACGGTTTATGTCTCTCCCCAACACCGATGATGATGAATTGGCAAAGACTCCGATTGTCATAATTATTAATCCAAGCCCCTGTGATTCGTTTAAAGAAATTGGGAAAAAGTATATTAGTATTCCGACAATAAACAATATTGCACCTCCCCATTGAAGAACGGTGGGATATTCACGCAGGAAAAAGATTGCCATAATTGCAACAATAATCGGAGTAAAATTTAACCATAAGCTAACCGTTACTGCGGGGAGCAACTGCAAGCCCATAAACATTGTTCCCTGTGTGAAAGCGATAAATAATAAGCCGTATAAAATGAGTTTAAACCAATCATTTTTAGTTAGAGTTTTAATAACTGCTTTGTTTTTTCTGTTAAATGCAAAAGGGAACAGACACAAAAAAGCCAGACTGTATCTTAGTCCGGCATAAGTTAGGGGCGGTATTTCAGCCAATCCCCATTTTATTAAAATAAAAGAGGTCGACCAGAGGAAGGTAACCAGCAGAGCAAGAAGAATTGCTTTGAGGTGCTTACTAATTTGTAATGTCATTTACTCAAAGATAAAAAGAATTTTACTACGATACTGATATTATCTATTTGTACGGAAAAAATATGTACTCACCGGTTTTATCTTTATTCTTTCCGGCAGTTGTTTTACCCCTTATATACACCTTTTACAAAATTAAGATAACTCCATAAATCAGTGAACTCTCAATCCGGAAAGATTAATTATAACACCATAAATTTTTTTAATAAATTACTACTTTGGAATTTAATTAGTAATGCATAAGATTATTGGCACAAGTTAAAGTAAAAAAACTCAAAGAATTAGCCGCAACTGCAATCTGCGGTAACGATATTAGCTCATCTTGTTTGTATGTATCCGCTCTCTCAATACTTTATGCCGGACAGTATGCCTGGATTGCATTATTGATGGTTGCAGCAATTTTATTTCTTTACCGTAAAATATACGGTGAAGTTGTCGGCGCCATCCCTTTAAACGGCGGTGCATATAACGCACTGTTAAACACAACAAGTAAATCAACTGCATCATTAGCAGCTACTTTAACGCTTTTATCATATATCGCAACCGCTGTAATATCTGCAAGCGAGGCAATGCATTATGTTAACAGTTTATGGGGCAGCTTACCCGTTATAATTGCTACAATATTATTGTTGGCATTTTTTATGGGATTAACAATTTATGGTATCGGTGAATCATCGAAAGTAGCTGTTGTAATTTTTATAACGCATCTTGTATCGTTAACAATCTTAGCACTGTTATCTTTTTTGTTTATTGCTAATAATGGGCTTGGTGTTTTATTTGAAAACTATCAAACACCTGTTAAAGGTACTCTGTTAACCGCATTATTCTTCGGGTTTTCTGCGGCAATGCTTGGTATATCAGGGTTTGAAAGCTCCTCAAACTATGTTGAAGAACAAGCACCGGGTGTGTTCCCCAAAACATTACGAAACATGTGGATTGTAGTAACTATTTTTAATCCATTAATGGCTTTCCTCGCTTTGGCACTTATAAAAATTCCAAATGTGGAAGGGAATAAAGAAGCGTTACTTTCTTTTATGGGTAACATAGCGGGAGGTAAGTGGCTTGCTGTTTTAATATCGGTTGATGCCGCATTAGTTTTAAGTGGTGCGGTACTCACTTCGTATGTCGGTGTAACCGGACTGATTGAAAGAATGACTCTTGACAGAGTTATGCCTCAGTTTCTTTTAAAGAAAAATAACAGAGGGAGTTCATATAGAATAATATTTATGTTTTTCCTTCTTTGCGTTTCAATACTTTTAATAACAAAAGGTCTATTGACTGCGCTGGCTGGTGTTTATACAGTTTCCTTCCTGTCTGTAATGGTATTGTTCGCTATCGGTAATGCATTGTTAAAAATAAAACGCTCAAAACTTCCAAGACCGGAAAAGGCATCCTGGCCTGCAATTTTAATTGCTGCCGCTGCGGTAATTCTTGCAATAATCGGTAATGCCCTTATGCGTCCTAAAATCCTCATTGTGTTTTTCCAATATTTCATTCCCACAATCCTGGTTGTCGTCATTATGCTTAAACGTACAATCATACTAAGATTAACTTTATCATTAATTCGCTATTTGTTCGAACCGATCAGAAAATTCGTATTAAATACGAATAAAAATATTTTAGAAACTATTGAGCGCATAAACTCACAGGAGTTTGTTTTCTTTTCTAAGGATGATGATGTTGCCACTTTAAATAAAGTTATGCTGTATATTAAGGAAAACGAACAAACTAACAGGTTAAAAATAGTTAACGTTCTGGAAGACAAAGAAAAAGTTGATGATAAGTTTTTAAGTGATCTCGATGTGCTGAACAGAGAATACCCTCAAATAGAGATTGAATTCGTTCCTATAAAAGGTAAGTTTGGTCCCAAGTTAGTTAAAGAGTTATCTAAAAAATGGAACATCCCGATTAACTTTATGTTTATCGGCTCCCCCGGCGATCGTTTTCCATATAAAGTTGAAGAGCTTGGCGGCGTGAGATTAATTATTTGATAGAACTTACTTTATTATTTTTTCTGTGTGATCAGCTTCCCAGTTGAACCCGCACATCTTACATTTTAATTTGTTCTTTACGGGGGGAATGTGTAATACAGATAAAAGTGATGCTAAAAGTGAAATGATTATCGAACTCTTTTTAAATTCTACTTCCGACGAACCACATCGCGGACACTCATAAACCTTTTTGTAATCTTCTTCCGGAATAGATTCGCCGGTTTGCTTTAATATTTCTTTTGCTAAAAACCGTTGGCTGCTCGGTATTTTAAGCTTGATTCCGCCAACGGCATTTGAATAGACAAAGCTCATGTTTTCATCAAATATGAAACAGGTGATTCCGGCTGACTCTAAAATTCCTTTTGCAATATATGCATCTGCAGCAGCAGCATAGGTTGCAATTGTAACTAATACTTCGTGCATGAAAGTCTTATCTTAAAATAATTTTGTTCATGTCTAAGCGAACATAAGAAAAGCAAACATTTGAAGCAAACACAATAAACTGTTCATGGTTACCCAGTTTATAAATGTAGAATTTTTAAGAATTCAATGTTAACAATTATTCATCATCGAAGTAAAATCAATTTTCTTATCTGTAAAAAAGTACCGCTTCTTAATTGATATAAATAAATTCCCGGTGACATATTTTCACTCACAATCATTTTTACTTCTTTCCCGAGTAAATCAAATACTTTTAACTCAACAAAACCGGATTCTGAAATTTGAAATCCGATGTTTGTTGTTGGATTAAGCGGGTTGGGATAATTTGGGTAAAGCTCAATTCTTCTCGTAAAAAGAATATACACTATTCATAAAAACGATTTATACAAAAAATAATTATAGCGTTTGTATTCCTTTTTGATTAATTTGTTACAAGAGTAGTAGCAGGAGTTTTTATGAATTACATATTCCGCTTTATTCTCGTAATCATCTTTGCGTATACATGTTTTGCACAGAACGATAAGTACAAAAACGACAGAGAAGCAATGGTAAAGCAGCAGATTGAATACAGGGGAATTAACAATCAGCCGACGCTTAAAGCAATGACAGCCGTTCCACGCCATAAATTTGTGCCGCCAAATCTTGTTAACCGTGCTTACGATGATGATCCGCTCCCCATTGGTTACGGGCAAACAATATCACAGCCATATATAGTTGCATATATGACAGCAGCTATCGATCCGAAACCCGAATACAAAGTGCTGGAAATCGGTACGGGATCGGGCTACCAAGCCGCGGTGCTTTCGGAAATAGTTAGCGAAGTTTATACAATCGAAATTATTACCGAGCTTTATAATAGCTCGAGCAAGAGATTGCGTGACCTCGGTTATAAAAACGTTACCTGTAAAAACGCCGACGGTTACTACGGCTGGAAAGAACATGCCCCTTTCGATGCCATTATAGTTACTGCAGCAGCAGAATATATTCCTCCGCCATTAATTGAACAACTAAAGGACGGAGGGAAAATGATTATCCCGGTCGGCTCACCCTTCTTAAATCAAAACCTGATTTTGGTAGAGAAAAAAGGCGAAGATATAACCACTAAAGCATTACTGCCGGTTCTCTTCGTTCCGTTTAAGAGGGGAAATTGATAAACAGCTATACACATCTTGCAAAGCTTTCCGTTTCATTGGTTCTAATCTCGATCGCGATAATTGCTTATCAAATAGCACTTATCCAGATATTATCCATTGTACAGTGGTATCACTTTGCTTATATGATTATTTCAGTTGCTTTGCTGGGTTTCGGTGCCGCGGGAACTTTCATTGCAATATTCAGAAAGTTTTTACTTAAGAATATCGATTCCCTTCTTCCCGTATTAATGATTCTTTCAGGATTGCTGATGGCAGTTGTTGTCGGAATTTCACAATCATCATTAATAAGATTTGACTCTTACCGTTTATTCTCAGACTACACAAATGCATGGCGGCTGCTTACAACTTATCTTCTCTTTTTCCTTCCATTTTTTTTCGGTGCCCTTGCAATAGGATTAATCTTTGTAAAACACATTAATAAAATCGGCTTACTATACTTTGCCAATATGCTCGGCTCGGGAATAGGAAGTCTTGCAGCAATCATTCTTATGTGGTATTTCTTCCCGGAGAAACTTCCGGCTTTAATATCTATAATGGCTGTTGCCGCGGGGCTTGTTGCCGTCCCGAAAAAATTACGATCCGGTTTTGCTATTGTTATCACATTATCCGTAGCAGTAGTGGTTTACAGTTTCATGATTCCACCGGATTTAAAGCTTTCGGAATACAAAGCGCTATCGAAAATATTAAATCTACCCGATACAAAAATTATTGAGAAAGAAAGCAGCCCTTATGGTTTAATTGATATTGTTGCCTCGCCTTACATCAGGTACGCACCGGGATTGAGTATTAAATACCCGAACCAGGTTTCGGTGAACAACGCAGTATTCAATAACGGCAACTGGTTCGGACCGCTTGTTTCTCTTAAAGCCGACTCTCTGAATTATTTAAAATACACAACTGAATTCATCCCGTATTTTATAAACAGGAGAAAAGATGTGCTGATTCTTGGCGCCGGCACGGGACGATTAATCTGGCAGGCAATCAGTAATAATGCAACTAACATCATCGCCGTCGAACCGAATAAAGCAGTAACTAAACTTTTAATGAAAAAGCTGCAAGTGGAAGTTGATTCGGTATATAACAGAAAGGGAGTAAAATTAAACAGCATTTCCCCGAGGACATATCTTCTGAAATCCTCATCAAAATTCGATCTCATCACCCTTCCTGTTATCGGTTCTTTCGGAGGAACATCCGGATTGTTTGCTTTGCAGGAACAATACATTTTAACCAAAGAAGCTTTTAACGAAATGTGGGGAAGGTTGGATGACGAAGGTGTCCTGTCTATTTCAACCTGGATAGATTATCCATACAGAAAGCCGCTTAAAATTTTAGCCACGTTAACAGAAATGCTGTCGGACCGGGGGATTGAAAATGCGAAGGATTATATTGCTGCTATAAAGAACTGGAACATTATAACGTTTTTAATCAAACGTTCGGCTTTAACGCAAAAAGAAATATTTGATATCCGGGAGTATTGTAAAGAAATGAATTTCGATCCTGTTATTCTTCCGGGAGTTAGTGATTCCGAAAGAGAACAGTTTAACAGTCTCCGTGACAAATCGTTTTATGTTTACATCGACAAAATTCTTTCATCCCGCGCAGAAAGAGAAAAGCTTTATTCTGAATATGCTTTCAACATAAGACCGGCGACAGATAATAAACCTTACTTTTCACAATTCCTCCAATGGAAAAGTGTATCGCAGCTTTCCAGATTATTCGGCAGGCAAGCCGTTCCGTTTTTTGAAGTCGGGTACATTCTTCTTTATTTAACTTTTATTCAAATTGTTTTATTTGCTTTTTTATTAATTATTCTCCCGCTTTTTAAAATCGGCTGGACGGGCACAAATAAACTTGGTACATTCATTTATTTCGGCGGAATCGGGATAGGTTATATGTTTGTTGAAATAATTTTTATCCAGCGCTTCACTTTATACTTCGGGAATGTTATCTATGCCGCCGCCGCAGTTATCAGCTTAATGCTTATATCATCCGGTTTCGGAAGTCTTGTCTCTCAAAAACTAAACGCTAAGCAAAACCGGATAATAGGAATAGTCTTTTTAATTATTATTTCATTGATACTTTATGCAATTTTTCTCTCATCCCTTTTAAGAACGACTATAATTTTTAGTTTAACAACCAAGATAATCTTTACAACATTTCTAATATCTCCGATAGCATTTTTTATGGGAATGCCTTTCCCTCTGGGTTTAAGATTGCTCTCTTCAAAAAACGATGTACAGGTACCATGGGCATGGGGAATAAACGGAATATTTTCTGTTGTCAGCGCGGTACTTGCAACAATTGTAGCAGTTGAAATGGGATTTGTTTGGGTGATGGTATTTGCTGCGGTGGCTTACGGCTTGGTGCTGCTAGTTAACCTGCGTACCGGTGAGCGCTATTAGCAGTATTGAATTTCCAAGTAACTGTAAGTCTCAAATAAATAACAAGTTCGAAATTTCAAACGACTTAAACTCTGGATTGAT
>BDSV01000106.1 GCA_002898075.1 bacterium BMS3Abin03 | reverse complement strand
TCTTCTTTAAAAACATCGTCACCTACTTCGGCTTCGTACATAGCTTTGCGCATTCCCTCGGATGGTTTTGTAACAGTATCACTTCTCAGATCGATATATTTTTTCATTTTTATATCCAATAATTTTAGAACAAATAGAATATTAATGAAACATAAATAAATCAGAAAACATTACAAAAATATTTTAATGCAGATACGTAAATATGTTGAGTGACCGAACAGCTTTTATTATGCCATCACTGACGGGGTTATTTATTTCTTGTTCTGTTTTTTATTACAAACATGACACGCTTCAAGGGGTTGAAGGGAAATTATTATTAACAAAAGAATGAATTCGCAAATTGATAGATATCAAATGGTTAAATATAAAAGCCATCATCCTTGATATAATGATTATCCATACATAGTTAAAAAGAATATAACAAAGCATATCGAGTATTATTTGTCTGTAATCAATTCTATAAACTAAATCTAACAAACCCGGCGAGGGATTTATGTTTTTAACACGATGACAAACTTAGTTTAGAAAAAAAACCGCAGGTATTATTTTTGAGCATAATCTCTTACGGGGTTTAATGAAAAGATCTATAATACTAAGAATATAAAAGTAAATTGAAAGAAAATTCCCGAACTAAATTTTAACGATTAAAAATGTTATGATGTTTACCTGATACTGTAAAATTAAATGGAACTAACTCCACTAATAACTATATGTTTATAAAATCAGCAACAAGCGATACTATTTTAACTCCGTCAGGAGTGATATGTTTGTAACGTTATCAAAGTACACGATCTAAAAACCCCGTATGGGGTGGTATGTTTTTCCTGAGTATTTATGAGTTCTTCCTATTTTGATTGTCATTCCTCCCAATTTATCGGAGGAAGTGGGCATCTGACTTATAGTTGACGTTTTAGAACCCCGTTTTCTTCAAGGATATTCATTCGGAACACCGGGATGAAATTCTAATCTATATTTTCTGAATAGTTCCATTAAGGTGTCGGCTTTAAGAACTCCTCCCAAATCTTATACAATTGATACGTAGCATAAATATCTCTCGAACAGTATGTTGCTATCTCTTTTATTCTTCCTGCTTCATACATGTTCTTAACTTCCATTCCCGATTCTTCCTTTGTTTTAGGTGATTCAATCCCGAATGCGTGGCAGTAAAAATCAAGATTGAATTTTCTCGTCAGTCCGTAAAATGTAAACTGTTCAAGCAGGTCGATATGCCGGGATGTATTGTATCTGCTTCCAGTAAGATTTCTCCCGGGTTTTATTTTTAACAATGCAGAGCGAATCATCAAGAACGGGATGTCGAAATTTCTGCCGTTAAAAGTAATTACCTGATCGACTTGTTCTATTACTCTCCAGAATGATTTCAGCATCTCTTCTTCGGTCAATGCTTTGTATTTCACCTGTTCATCTTCCGAATTCCATTCCTCCGGTTCATCACCTTCGTAATAAACAAACGATTTTTCTTTATCAATATCGAAGATGCCGATTGCAATGCACTTTGCAGTATAAGGATATAAGCTTGTATAACGGATGGCTTCATTTGTCATCTTTTCTTTTTTTTCAGGGTCTATCTCTTTGTCGGCGTAGCGCAACAAGTACTCCCGCTGGCTTTCGGAGAGCGATTCAAATGGAAATGAACATGTTTCTATGTCAAAAACAATTCTTCTCATAAAACCACAGGGTTAATAATGAGTGTAATTAATATAATTGATTTCTATTTGTAAAATAATAAAATGTATTACATCTATCTTAATAATTTAACTTTCGGTTCAAATGCTTTTACCTTCGTAATAAATTCTTCTGTTAAAGGAGCAGATTTTTTCTTTAACGGGTTTACATGAACGGAAACGCCTCCGCCTTCCGCAAGTATTTTTCCATTAGAAGCATTTTCCACAATATGTTCAAATCCGAAACTTGAATGTTTAATATAAGATATTCTCGTATAAATGTTAAGCTCGTCATCAAAAAAAGCCGGCTTAAGATAATTGATTTCATTATGAACCATGTAATAAGCATTATCCGGAGAAAAAATATTCTTTTCGGGAAACAATCCCGCAGCTTTTGCATACTGCATTCTTGCCTGTTCAAAATAACTGAAGTACACTGCATTGTTAACAATTTGCAGTATATCAACTTCGTATAATCTCACCCTGATTTTATAAATATGTTTAAAGTTTTCTTTCTTCTTTGTTGGTTGCATCTGATTTTTTTCTAATATTTTTGCTTGTCATTCTGAATGGAGCAAAATGAAATGAAGCATCTAATTTTATTATAATCATTTTAAATAATTATTGGAGAGACACTTCACTTAGTTCAGTGTGACGATTTAATTATGTTAATTTTCTTTTAGCTTCCTTTGCTCTTACGAACCATCTGTTCAATCATATCCCACATAGAATCAGGAACCATTTCGAGCATGTTGAACTGACCGGCACCTTTAAGCCACTCGCCGCCGTCGATGGTTATTACTTCACCGTTTATATAAGCAGAATAATCTGATACAAGGTAAGCAGCAAGATTTGCAAGCTCCTGGTGCTCACCTACCCGTTTTAACGGGACCTTTTTAGCGAGGTCAAACTTATCCTTCATATCGCCGGGCAGCAGCCGGTCCCACGCGCCTTTTGTAGGAAATGGTCCGGGTGCAATTGCATTAAATCTAATTCCGTACTTCGCCCACTCTACCGCAAGCGAGCGTGTTAGTGCAAGAACTCCTGCTTTAGCTGCAGCCGATGGTACAACGTAAGCCGAGCCAGTCCAAGCATAAGTAGTAACAATGTTTAAAACAGTTGCGCTTTGTTTTTCTTTTATCCAGTTTTTTCCGAATGCAAGTGTACAGTTGTATGTACCCTTTAATACAATATTAACAATGACATCAAAAGCGCGATGGGAGAGTCTCTCGGTGGGACTGATAAAATTACCCGCAGCATTATTTACAAGCGCATCAACTTTACCAAATTTCTCAACGGTAGATTTTAAAAGATTTTCCACCTGAGCATAATCGGTAACATCACATTGAACAGGTAAAACATTACGGTCGTTGATTGATAATTCTTTAGCGGTTTCTTCGAGTACATCAAGTTTTCTGCTGGCAATTACAAGATTTGCTCCAAGCTCAACAAAGTACTTCCCCATCGCTTTTCCAAGCCCTGTACCACCGCCGGTAATTACAATTACTTTATCTTTAAGGGAATCTTCTTTTAGCATTGATGTTTTGTATTGTTGATTTTGCACGTTGATTTTTACCTTATTTTATTTACACTGCTTTCAAAAGCCTTTCGATTAAAATTTCTCATATTAAGAATTTATACAATTTTTCCCCAAAAGCAGCAGTTGGTTTTATATTCTTTTAGGCATTAATATAATTAACATACCAATCATAAATTCTTTTTGAATAATTTTCCCAACCTTTACCTTTATTATATTGTTTATAAAAAGCTCCATAATTATGGGGATGAAATGTATGTAACCAAAATACTTTTTTATTATTGATAGTTACTATTTGATAATACCGATTGGTTCTAAGTTTAGATTTAAATATAAATTTCTCGATAGCTAATTTTGCTTCATTTCCTTGTGTTACAATTATATCTGGAGACAAAATTTCTAATTCGCTTATTAAATAATCACGACAATTTTTAAATAATATTTTATGAGCTTGTTTTCTGTGTGGATTATTCATACTACACTTCACAGTATTAGCGTGAGCAAAATAATGCTTAACATCATCTATCGTTAAGTCATCATTAAACCGTTTCAAAATATTAAAAGCAAGTTCATGAGTTTTGTACCAATGACGATTTTTAGGAAGTAAACTAATATCACGTTTTTCTTCTATCCCCCTGATTGATTTGGGAAGTCTTTTAACTGAATCCTTTTCACTCTTTCCTGGATCAAGAGATAGAAATAACAATTTTGGTAAGTTACCCTTTTCATATCCAGAACTTATAAAAGTAGATTTTGGTCCGTAAAATTTGTTATTATTTCCTTTGCATACTTTTTTATATGGGCAAACAAAATGTGTTGAAAGAATACCATTATCTTTATAGTAATTTTCTATTTTAGTCAATATTCTCATTTTATTCAAATTGTTTTTGATATTTTTATTCAAAAGATAACCCCAAAAGATGAATTGGGTTCATCATTAATATCAACAATACATTCTTGAAAATTAAAGAAATGAACGCTCTTAAATTTCATTTTATCAAATTCTTATCTGATCAGTAAGTGAATATATTTCTTCTTTCGGAAAATTTTTTGAAATCTCAAAAATCTCCATCGCACATTCAAAAGCAATCTGGTACACTTCCAAATCTTTATGATCACGAATTTTCATTTCAGCCATTAATTTAATGATAAAACTATTGAATAAACTTATACAATATAGATCTC
This sequence comes from bacterium BMS3Abin03, assembly GCA_002898075.1. GTDB lineage: Bacteria > Bacteroidota > Ignavibacteria > Ignavibacteriales > Ignavibacteriaceae > BMS3ABIN03. Next base: position 25,646 of record BDSV01000106.1, on the reverse strand, counting down.
CCCCTATTTTGTATAACCTCCATTCTCCAACTTCCACATCCCAAAGTCTCAGAGTCTCACAGTCCCAAAGTCTCACATACACCGCCCCCATCTCACCACATCAAGTCCTACAGGCATAAATTTATATCAAACACACTTATCAGAAGCAGTACTTATTCTCTTCGATCATTTTATCTGCAATTTCTCTGCGTAATTTGGTTGTGTTAACAGTATCAGCTTTCGTGAATCTTTTCATTCCCAACAACAACATTTTTAGTTCATCGCCTTCGGCATAAGCCGCAACTGCATGTTTTCCAAAAATGTTTATTCTTTCCAGAGCATCGCTCACATAAACTTGTGTAATCTTAACCGGATATTCTGCAGCGGCTTCTCCATTTTTAGCTGCAAGTTTAAGTGTGCGCAATATTGCTGATTCGGCTGTATAAATTTCAATCAGCATATCGGTAAGATTCATAATTATTTCCTGCTCGTCGCCTAATTTCTGCATAAACTTTTGAACAACGGAACCGGCAATCATTAACACCGCTTTCTTTGCGTTTTTAATTGCTTTTATTTCTTTTGCAAGAAGCCCTTCCGGTTCTTCACCGAATTCGGGAATCGACATTAGTTCTTTTTGTATTGCCATTGCAGGAGTCAGCAAATCAATCCTGCCTTTCATCGATCTTTTAATCAGCATATCTAAAGCAAGCAAACGATTGATTTCATTCGTCCCTTCAAATATCCTGTTGATCCTGGAATCGCGGTAAGCTCTTGCCGCAGGGTATTCTTCCGAGTAACCGTAACCGCCATGAACCTGCAATACTTCATCGACTACATAATCCAGCATTTCCGAACCAAAGACTTTCATCATAGAAGATTCAATTGCATATTCTTCGGCTGCTTTTATTAATGCATCACTGTAGCTCGTGTCTTCGGTCATTAACTTAGTAACTTTATTATTAATCATTCCACTCGTTCTCAACACTGCTGCTTCGGAAACGAATGTACGGATTGCCATTTCTGCAAGTTTATATTTTATCGCTCCAAAACTTGAAATACGTTTACCAAATTGTTTCCTTTCATTCGAATAATTAACTGCAATGGAAAGAAACTTTTTTGCGCCGCCCGTTACCATTGCACCTAATTTGAATCTTCCGATATTAAGAATATTGAACGCTACATAATGCCCTTTGCCTATTTCGCCAAGTATGTTTTCTTTGGGTACCTTTACATTATCGAGAAACAACGCACGGGTTGATGAACCTTTAATTCCCAATTTATTTTCTTCTTCGCCGCGTGTAAAGCCATCGGAATCGGTAGGAATAATAAAGCATGTAAATTTATCGCCGTCAACCTGGGCAAAGGTAATAAGTATATCTGCAAACCCGCCGTTCGTAATCCACATTTTCTGCCCGTTAAGAATATAATATTTACCGTCTTCGCTTAACTTGGCAGTTGTTTTTGCAGAGAGGGCATCCGAACCGGAAGTTGGCTCTGTTAAACAGTAAGCAGATTTTAATTCCCCCGATGCTAATTTGGGCAGATACTTTTTCTTCTGTTCATCGGTGCCGTAATAAAGAATAGGCAATGTACCAATTCCGGTATGTGCGGCGTACGAAACACCAAACGAATAACCCGAACCCATTTCCATTGAAAGAATTGTGTTGGTATCAAAATCTTCTCCAAGTCCGTCATATTCTTCAGGTATAAATGTACCGAGCAAACCTAACTCTCCTGCTTTATCGAGAAGACTTACGGTTAAACCCGGCTCCTGTTTATCGATAGCATCTAATTGTGTTAAAATTTCTTTCTCGATAAATTCCCGCGCGGTTTCAGCCATCATTTTTTGTTCTTCTGTTATGTCTTCAGGAATAAAGACACTCTGCGGATCGGATTCTTTTATTAAAAATTCTCCGCCTTTTAATCCTTCTGCTATTTTTTTTTCTTCAGACATATAATTCACCTATCATTATTAAGAATATATTACTCAGTTATTCAATTTAGCACTTCATAAATACCGGCAACGCCCTGCCCGCCGCCGACACATGCCGTAACCATTCCATATTTTTTATTACGGCGTTTTAATTCATTAATTATTTGAACAGATAGTTTTGCACCGGTACAACCGAGCGGATGACCTAAAGCAATTGCTCCCCCGTTCACATTTAAAATATCCATATTTAAATCGAGCGCACGTACTACCGCTAATGACTGGGATGCAAACGCTTCATTTAATTCAATCAAGTTTATATCATTTAAAGACATTCCCGCTTTTTTTAATGCTTTCGGAACCGCTTCAATCGGTCCTGTACCCATTAATGTTGGGTCCACTCCTGCTAATGCATACGAAACCATTCTTGCAATAGGTTTTAAATTTAACTCTTTAACCATATCTTCCGACATAACTAAAACAAATGCTGCCCCATCGGAAGTTTGAGAAGTATTTCCTGCGGTAACCGAACCGCCTGCGGCAAAAACAGGTTTCAATTTTGCCAGCGCTTCAATTGTAGTATCGGCTCTGGGTCCTTCATCTGTATCTACCGTAAATTTCCTGGTTTTCCTTTTACCGTTTTCAAGATAAACTTCTTCAATTTCTATCGGAACAATTTGATCTTTAAAATATCCCTTTTCGATAGCATTAAGAGCTTTCATATGTGAGTGATACGAAAACTCATCCTGGTCTTCCCGGGATATTTTATAATTAGTTGCAACTTTTTCGGCGGTTAAACCCATGCCCATATAATAACCCGGATTTTCTTTTGCAACCTGATAATTCGGTGCGAGTTTCCACCCGGTCATCGGAACCATAGTCATTGATTCAGTTCCGCCGGCAATTATACAATCCATCACTCCCGTTTGAATCCGGGCAACCGCGGTGGAAATCGTATCGATTCCCGAGGCACAAAACCGGTTAATCGTTACACCGGGAACTTCCATCGGTAAGCATTGCAAAGCGATCATTCTGCCAACCTGTAAGCCCTGCTCTGCTTCGGGAAACGCATTCCCTACAATCAAATCATCGACCCTGTGCGGATCTAATTCCGGTACTGATTTTAAAAGATGTTTTATTACGTCTGCGGCTAAATCATCCGGTCTGTAAAAACGAAACCCGCCTTTTTTAGCTTTCGCAACAGCCGAACGATAACCTGCTACTATATATGCTTCTCTCATAATTTTTTTCAGGTATTATTTATTGATAAATTCATTTTTTATTAGAACACAGATGACACGGAATTAACCGGTCATCACAAATAATTAATTCCTTAACGGTTTTCCGGTAGTTAATATGCTTTGAATTCTTTCCATAGTTTTCTTTTCTCCGATCAGACTCAGGAACGCTTCTCTTTCAAGGTCGAGTAAATATTGCTCGGAAACGAGAGTGCTGCTTGATAGATCGCCGCCGCACATTATATAAGCTAATTTTTCAACTATCTTTTTGTCATGATCGGAAATGTAATTAGCTGTGCGGAAAGAGAACGCACCTAACAGCAAAGTTGCCAATGCAGACCTGCCGAGAACTTTAATATCCTCTCTATGGATCGGCTGCGTATATCCTCTATCTGCTATGTCGATAACGGATTTTTTTGCCTGCGCAGTTACCCTGTTCGGGTTAATAACAATGTTATCTCTTCCTTTAACAAATATGTTCATATCAAATGCTTCATGGGCAGATGTAGCAACTTTTGCCTGCGCAATATTCAGAAAACGCCATTGGAGTTCAGGAAATTCAACAGCTCCAGCAGTATAACTATCGGATGCACGAAGCGTCATTTCTTTTGTTCCTCCTCCGGCTGGTATAATTCCAACGCCAACTTCAACCAATCCTATATATGTTTCGGCAGAAGCTTCAACTTTATCGGCATGAAGACAAACTTCGCAGCCTCCGCCAAGTGTTAATGCATGAGGCGCAACAACAACCGGAATGCTTGAATACCTGATATGCATTGTTGTGTGCTGAAATTGTCTCACAGCCATATCTATTTCATCATATTCCTGCTCGGTTGCAAGCATGAACATCATCGCCAAATTTGCTCCGGCTGAAAAATGCTGCCCGTCGTTTGCGATAACCAGCCCTTTGAAATCTTTCTCAGCAATCTCAATCGATTTATTAATTGCTTCTAATATTTCGGATCCGATAGAATTCATTTTTGTCTGAAATTCGAGATTAACAACGCCATCGCCTATATCATGTAACGTTGCTCCAACATTTTTCCAAACGGGTTTATTTGCACGTAAGTTATCGAGGATAATAAAATCACTTTTACCCGGAATATCTTTGTACGAATTAGAAGAAATATCGTAAAACTTTTTCTTTCCGTTTTCAATTTTATAGAATGAAGTAAATCCTTTTTTAATCATCTCATAAACCCATTGAGCGGGTTTCATATCCAGTTCTTCCATTCCTTTGACAGTCTTTTCAATGTTAAGAACATCCCACTGTTCAAAAGGTCCTAACTCCCAGCCAAACCCCGCACGCATCGCATCATCAATTTTATAAATCTCATCTGCTATTTCGGGAATGCGGTTTGAAGAATATTGGAATACCATAAAGGATAATTTTCTTAAGAATTCACCCGCTATATCTTTCGCAGCGTAAAGAGATTTCAATCTTCCCTTAAGATCATCGATAGCTTTGGCAGCGGCAACGGAAGCAAATTTCGGTTTAGCGGAAGGTTGATATTCGAGTGTTTCAATGTTCAGTTCGAGTATCGTCTTTTTACCTTTCTCATCCTTAGTTTTTTTGTAGAACCCCTGTCCTGTTTTATCTCCAAGCCAATTATTTTCAATTAACTTATTTACGTAACCCGGTATCTGGAATAATTCTCTCGATTCATCTTCGGGGCAATCTTTGTAAATATTGTTTGCTACTTTTACCAGGGTATCTAATCCCACAACATCGGCTGTTCTGAAGGTAGCCGATTTCGGTTTACCCGTAAGCGGTCCCGTTAATGTATCGATCTCTTTAATCTTCAGTTTCATATCCGTCATTAATTTGAAGACTGCCATTATGCTGAACACCCCGATCCTGTTAGCAATAAAAGCGGGAGTATCTTTACACAGCACGGGAGTTTTGCCGAGGTACAGATCGCCGTAATACATTAAAAAGTCGATAACGTTTTTATCTGTTTCGGGTGTAGGAATAATTTCCATTAACTGCAAATACCGGGGCGGATTGAAGAAGTGAATTCCGCAAAAATGTTTTTTGAAATCTTCGCTTCTTTCTTCCAGCATTAAATGAATCGGGATACCGGATGTGTTGGTAGTAATCAATGTTCCCGGCTTGCGGTAATTTTCAACTTTCTGAAAGACACTCTTTTTTATATCGAGATTTTCAACCACCGCTTCAATTATCCAATCAGCATTTTGCAGCCAATTCATGTTATCTTCGAAATTTCCCGCGGAGATTCTCGAAGAAAATGATTTATGATACAAAGCAGCCGGCTTTGCTTTCAGGATATTTTTTAGGTTACCGTTCACAATTCTGTTACGGACTGATTTGTCTTTCAGCGTTAATCCTTTTTTCTTTTCTTCTTCGGTAAGTTCTTTAGGAACTATATCCAGCAGATAAACCTTACAGCCGATGTTTGCAAAGTGAGCCGCAATACGCGAACCCATAACCCCCGAACCTAGAACTGCAACTTCTTTAATAATTCTTTTCATAATTTTATTCTGCATTTTAATTGTTAATTAATTACTCCCTTGTTACACTGCTGTCCAAATTATTTTTGTTGAACAGATATTTATCATTTAATATTATTTTAAACATTTTACTAAATTTCTTAACTCAACCCCCTGTCCCCCTTCTCTTGGAAAGAGAAGGGGGAATTAAAGGGGGATGAATTTCTCTAACAGCTATAATGATTATTAGTACTTGTAATCCATTATATTTTTGCCCTGCTAATTTTAAACAATTTATTTCAGACAGATGTCTCTTGTTAAAAAATTATTTTACAAATAGTGTTTTGTCTTTTCATCCCTGTAAAGTTTTTCATACAGATCTTTATACTTGGTTCGAATGACTCTTCTTTTCAATTTCAAAGTCGGAGTCAGCTCGCCGGTTTCAACAGTCCAATCATCGCCGATCAATACAAATTTCTTCACTTGCTGAATCTTACCGAAACGTTTATTATGTTTTTCTATATCCCTCCAGATTCGTTCTTTCACTTCGACAGAGTTAACAATTTCATCTTTCGTATTTAAGTTTAATCCCTTTCTCTTAGCCCATTCTTTAATGAACTCGAAATTAGGGATGATAATAGCAGCGGTGAACTTCCGGTTTTCGCCTATTACTATTACTTGCTCTATAAATAAAGATTCTTTCATTTTATTTTCTATCGGTTGAGGCGCAACAAACTTACCTCCGGATAGTTTAAATATCTCCTTAATCCTATCGGTAATTTTAAGGAACTTACCTTGAACCATTTCACCGATATCGCCTGTATGGAACCAGCCGTCTTCGTCAAAAGCTTCTTTTGTGAAATCCGGTCTTTTATAATAACCTTTGGTTACGTTCGGACCTTTAGTAAGTATTTCGCCATTCTCACCAAGCTTTATCTCAACTCCCGGCAGTGCAGGTCCTACTGTTCCGATATAAAATCCTCCCGGTTCAAAACGGTTACTTGTAATACCTGGTGATGTTTCGGTTAAGCCATAAGCTTCAACAATAGGAATGCCGGCAGCGGAAAAAATTCTTCCCAGGCGTGGTTGAAGAGCAGCCGCCCCGCTCATAATACCTATTATCTCATTACCGAGCGCTTCTTTCCATTTTGAAAAAACCAATTTGCGTGCAACAGCCAACCGGGCATTATAAAACAAATTATTTTTACCCTGTGGATGATAATGATTAGCAAGGTTAACCGCCCATCCGAAAATAGCTTTCTTTAAACCAGGCAACTCTCTGCCCTTTGCCATAATTTTATCGTAAACTTTTTCTAGTACACGCGGAACGGTGGTAAAGAAATTCGGCTTTACTTCCAGCAGGTATTCTCCAATTTTATCTGTACTTTCAACATAATAGATCGATGATCCGTTCGTCAGGTAGTAATAAGTAGCGGTTCGTTCAAATATATGACAGAGGGGTAAGAAACTTATAACACGATGGTCTGCACCGATGGGTAAAATTTGAGATAACGATATTACATTGCTGACAATATTTTTGTGGGTCAGCATTACGCCTTTAGGTACACCTGTTGTACCGGATGTGTAAATTATAGTAGCAAGATCTTCTTCATCTATCGATTCTTTAATTGAATTAAGCTTATCGGTAAGTGAAGGATCGCTCATTGCGCTGACTTCAGCCCAGTTTCGCGCACCTTCCACTTTATCGAATGTGAATACTTCAATCGGGCGGTTGATCTTTTTCTTTACACGATTTACTTTTTCAAACAAATCCTGCGTTGCAACAAAAATTAATTTTACCTGTGCATCTTCAAATATGTAATTGTAATTATCCTCGCTCATGTTGGGGTAAAGCGGAACAATTATCGCTCCGACCTGTAAGGAACCGATATCAACAAAATTCCACTCGGTTCTGTTGCCCGAGATGATAGCAATCTTTTCGTCTTTTTCAACACCGAGTTTTAATAACCCGAGACTAAAATCATTTACTATCTTGTTACAATCTGCAGTGGAATATTTTCTCCATTCCCCTGTTACCTTATCACAAAGAGCATCATCTTTAGGATAGGTCTTTAGCTGGTAAGGTAGAACATCTATTAATCTATTCCTGGATAGATTTGGAATCTTTTTCTGCATGCCGCTCCTCTCATTTTTCTGATTATGAAAATATAAACATTAATTATAAATTCCAAGCGAAAATTCGCTGCTAATGAAATTCTGCTGTAAATTGGTTTACCAAATAACTATATTTATCAAATGGATTTGTTAATTAAATGATTCGGGTTACGATAATATGCACTATTTTAATTGGTTTTCAGATTTTACAATAAACTCATCTCTTTTTACCTGTCCCGACTTTTGCGGGAAGAGATGATAAAGGTGAGTTTATAATAAAACCAAAATCCGAAAACCAATTTGTAAAAGAGATATAATAGAATGAGTTTCATATCAACTCAATTTAAAACTATAAACGAATGAAACCGACAGGATACAACATAAAAATAATTTTCGGACTGAAGCTTAAACAGTTACGGCAGGATAGAAATCTTTCACTTTCCGAGCTTGCCAAACGAAGCGGCTTGTCTATATCTTATTTAAATGAAATTGAAAGCGGAAAAAAATATCCTAAAACAGATAAGATAGCAGTACTATCCGATGCCCTCGAGGTAACTTATGATAAGCTTGTATCTTTAAAGCTCACAAGAAACCTTGCGCCGTTGGGTGATTTGCTCGAGTCGAATATTTTAGAACAGCTTCCGCTCGATCATTACGGTATCGACCTAAACAAGCTAATTGTTTTAATGGCTAATGCACCGCTTCAACTGAGCGCTTTAGTAACTACTTTAATTGAGATGGCAAAAAGTTCGGAGCTGAGCCAGAATAATTTTTCCCGAACCGCTTTGAGAACATACAAAGAGTTTAACGAAAATTATTTTGAAGACCTCGAAAAAGCTGTCGATAACTTTGTTAAAAAATCCAGGTTCAGTAATAAACCGCCGGTTAAGTATTCAGGTTTGTTAAAACTCATCAGTAAGCAGTTTGGTTTTGATGTAGATGAAAATTCACTTAAAAATTATCCCGAGTTATCCGGAATAAGAGGCGTTTTTATTTCTTCCGAACCGAAAAGACTTTTGATCAATCCGAAATTATCAGAACCTCAAAAAGCATTTATACTCGGTAAGGAAATAGCGTATCAATATCTCGGTATTACAGATAGATCGAATATGTATTCCGCCTCCCGCGTTGATTCATTCGATCAATTGCTTAACGATTTTAGAACATCTTATTTTTCCACCGCCCTGATGCTTAAGAAAGAAAGCATACTGAAAGACTTAAAACGGTTTTTGGGAATGCGAAAATGGGATGATCGCAAACTGTTCGAGTTAATAAAGAAATATTACGTTACTCCCGAAATGTTCCTGCAACGGTTTACAAATCTTGCTTCAAAATTTCTAAACCTGAACAGTTACTTTTTCCTGCGATTTAATACCGCGAGGAATTCTAATGAATATAATTTAACCAAAGAATTACGATTAAACACAATTGAAAATCCCGGCGGCTACCAATCGATCGAACATTACTGCAGAAGATGGGTCTCAATATGGGTTCTAAAGAAGTTAGAAAAAAGCGGGAGAAAAGCGGGAACAATCGATAACCCGGTAATCGGTGCACAAATATCGGAGTTTAAAAATACGGGGGATCGATACTTCAGTATATCTATTGCAAGGAAAAGTCGTACGACCGAAGGAAATAATTCAAGTGTTACGGTCGGTTTTTTAATTAATGATGAATTTAAAGAACGGATCAGATTCTGGAACGATAAAAATGTCCTGGTAAAAATAGTAAATGATACCTGTGAAAGGTGTTTAATAAAAGACTGTAAAGAACGTGTTGCCAATCCCGTAGCTGCTGAAAAGCAAACCAAATATAAAAATATGCGCACTGCGTTGGATAAACTGTTGAACGAAATGCAAAGATAGAATCACAAACTTTCCGTAGTGCAGGACAGTGTCCTGCAAACCACAATAAACAATTTGAATAATGAACATCGGTTAACGATTTATGAATTTTAAAGTGACCATGCCTGAATAGAGTTGACTTTTTTAGACAAAAAAAACAATTATTTAATAATAATGTTTACTTCATCATTCTACGTTTCGTTAATCAGTTTTCTTAAATAAGTTTTTAGAGAAGTAAATAATTTTAGAGCAGCAGATTGCTAATCAGCGGTACAGATGCTTATGATGCCTGGCGGCTATTCCCCTGTTTCTTTTCTAATAATTTTTATATAAGTTTTATTAGTAATCATTAAATTTGTTCAAGGGTGTTATTATGAAACTATTTTATACTGTGTTATTTATTTTCATTCTTACTTTCCTGAATGGCTCTATTTTTTCTCAGTGGTCATCCGATCCCAATGTAAACTTACAAATAAGCGATCCGAACGGAGAACAGGTATTACCTAAAATTGCAGGCACTTCCGACGGCGGTTGTTATGTTTCCTGGTTCGATTCACGTAACGGCAGCTATGCAGTCTATATGCAATTACTAAATTCATCCGGTGAAGCGCAATGGACGGCAGGCGGACTGCTTATAAGCGATCATCCGCAAAACAGCTACCTTGTTGATTACGACTTAACAACAGATGCAAATGATAATGCCATAATTGTATTTACAGATATTCGAAACGCAGGTAACCTGAACGTCTTTACATACAAACTTAATCCGCAAGGTGATTTTTTGTGGGGTGCGGACGGAATAAGTTTATCGGGCACGAATGATTTTCAGCCGGATCCAAAAGTTGCAGTAACAACGGAAGGGAATGCGGTTGTTGTGTGGACTAACTTCTCTACTCCGTCAAAAATTGCAGCACAAATGCTTGCGCCCGACGGAACGAAGCTCTGGGGCACAGATCCTATCTATTTTGAATCGACTAATGGACATGGATATTCTCTTCCCGATATTTTACCCGGTAACAGCGGCAGCGTGATTATGCTCTGGGAAGACGTAAGCGGTAATTTCCCATCCCAAACCATAAACCTTTTTACACAGAAGATATTAGCAGACGGTATGTTTGGCTGGGGCACAGACCCGGTTGTAATCACTACTACTGCAGGTATTTCGTTTTATGAATTTCCTGAATTAATATCGGATGGCAACGGCGGTGCGATATTTTATTGGTATGACGACAGAGATTTTAACAATCTGTTCAGCACTTTTGTTCAATGGATTACTTCCGACGGTACATTACAGTTTCCTGCAAACGGTTCGGAAGCTTCTACTAACGGCAGTAATCATCACTTAAATCCCGTTGCCGTGTTTAATCAATCGACCAATGAAACTTATGCTTTTTGGGTAGAACAAAATTCAATTCAATCGGTGGCAGGTGTCTTCGGTCAGAAATTCGCATCCGATGGTACAAGACTTTGGGCTAACTACGGAAAACAGTTTAAAGCAATGGACGGTAACACTGTCCTCGCTTTAAATTCTCTTGTAAACGGCAATAATGAGTATGTTTATTATTTAGAAGAAATCGATAATTCGTTTTCACACCTTGTTAAAGCATTCTCAATCGATACTGACGGTAATTTTAACTGGAGCGGCGACATAATAATTCCATCTACAGTAGTAAGCAGTAAATCAAGATTGGTAAGCGATATAAATTCTAATGCAATGAGCAAATTAGTTTGGAGCGACGGTAGAATTGACAACGGCGGAATTTATGCGCAGAACATAAACGCCGACGGTTCTTTAGGCATTGAAATTGTCCCCGTTGAATTGGTTTCTTTCACCGCTAATTATGTAAATGAAAATGTTGAACTCAGATGGGAAACTGCAACCGAAATTAATAACTCCGGTTTTGAAATCGAACGGAAACCACAAAACACTAATTTTGAAGAAATTGGATTTCTCCAGGGAAATGGAACTACAGCAGAAAAACATCAATACGTATTTAAAGATAAAAATGTTGCAACAGCAACATATCAATACAGATTAAAACAAATCGATTTTGACGGTTCGTTTGAATACTCAAATATTATTGAAGTTGATGTTACTATTCCGGGTAAGTTTTCGCTTGAACAGAATTATCCGAACCCGTTTAATCCAACGACAAAAATAAAATTTACCATTACAAAGTCTCCCCTCCCTGGAGGGGACGGAAGGGGTGGGTTGCAGCTTGTAAAACTCGTTGTGTATGATCTTCTCGGAAACAAAATCGCAACGCTTGTTAACGAAGAAAAACCTGCCGGAACTTATGAAGTTGAATTCAACGCAGGTAATCTGCCGAGCGGAATCTATATGTATCAACTAAAAGCAGGGAAATTTATTCAAACAAAAAAACTGATCCTGATGAAATAACTGCTGTAAAAGCTGAATGTCTTACAGGTTTATTTTTAATTTTAAGTTGAAAGAGTGATGGTGACAGTCTTGAGGATGATGTCACCATCATTTTTTAAATTGCAAATAATTTATTAGCCATCGACTTCTTGTTTCCAAATTTACCATACTTAATGTTTTCATTTTCTTATATTAAACAATAATATTTAAACAATTTTTAAAGAATGAAATATTTAATCGGATTAGACTGCGGAGCTACGAAAACAGAATGTGCCGTTGCCGATGTCGATGGGAATATTCTTTACACCGCAGCCGGTAAACCTGTTAACCTTTTAGTTGCAGGAACGTATGAAGCATCAAAAAATATTTTGTCTTTAATTAAAGAGTGCGAATCTGAGTTCAACTTTACTCGAGATGGAATCGAACAATTAGTAGTGGGGGCTGCCGGTGCCGGAAGAAAAAACGATGCGGATAATTTCAAATCATCTTTATCTGAATTATTAGAATCCAACGGGATAAAAATAAAATCTCTTCATGTTGTAACCGATGCCAGGATAGCTCTGAACGGTGCTTTCCCTAAAAGCTCCGGCTGTATTTTAATCGCGGGAACGGGATCGATTATTTATGGAAAAGATGATAGAGGAAACATCTATCGTGCAGGCGGATTCGGACGATTGATAGGGGATGAAGGAAGCGGTTATTCTATCGGAAGGAAAGCACTTCAGGCGGCAGCAAAGTATTTTGATAACAGGAATGAAAAAACTCAAATTGCAGACTTACTTGCAGATGAATTTAACATTAAAACTACCGACGATCTGATTAATAAAGTGTATAAAGAAAATATTGATATCGCGGCTGTTGCAAAACTAACTTTAACAGCAGCAGAATCAGGAGATAACTCAGCAATTAAAATTCTCGATGATGAATCAAATGAGCTTATGCTTCATATAAAAACTATTTTGGATAAAATTAATTCTCCCGATCTAAAGTTAACCTTCGCCGGAAGTCTTCTTACAAACGACAATATTTATTCCAAAATGCTGAAAGAAAAAATCCAATCATCCTTCCCGGCTGTTAAAATAGTCGAGCCAAAACATCAACCCGTTGAAGGCGCTATCCTGATTGCAAAGGAAATGCTGAATGATTAAAAAGGAGAAGCGCAATCCCTGGTTTTGGGTTCCTTCACTTTACGTTGCAGAAGGTTTACCTTACGTAATGGTAATGGCAGTATCGGCTATTATGTATAAGCGGTTGAACATTTCCAACACTGAAGTTGCTCTTTACACAAGCTGGCTTTATCTTCCATGGGTTATCAAGCCGTTGTGGAGTCCTTTCGTAGATCTATTCAGAACAAAACGTTTTTGGATTTTAACAATGCAGTTCTTAATTGGTGCGGGCTTAGCTGGCGTTGCTCTTACTGTTCCAGCAGATAATTTTTTTAGATACACGCTTGCTTTCTTTTGGTTAATGGCTTTCAGTTCTGCAACACATGATATTGCAGCAGATGGTTTTTATATGATCGCACTCGATGATCATCAGCAGGCATGGTTCGTTGGCATACGGACTTTGTTTTACAGAATTGCATTTATATTCGCTCAGGGTTTGCTTGTAATCTTTGCCGGCTATCTCGAAGAAACCACAGGCGATATTTCTTATGCATGGAAAATAACATTTTTTATTCTTGCTGCACTTTTTCTTATCTTTTTTATCTATCATCTTTTTGTGCTTCCACATCCTAAACAAGATTCTGAAAGAAAAGAAAAAGACTATAAAGCATTTCTTCTCGATTATTTTAAAACTTTCGCCATCTTCTTCAAAAAAGAAAAGATACTTATTATAATTGGTTTCATAATTTTATACAGGTTAGGCGAGGGACAGCTTTCAAAACTTGCATCACTATTTTTACTCGACAGCATAGAAAAAGGCGGTCTTGCATTAACTACTTCTCAAGTGGGACTTGTTTACGGTACAGTCGGTTGGATTGCACTTTCTTTAGGAGGAATATTAGGCGGTATTGCTGTTGCCAAACAAGGTTTAAAGTTTTGGATCTGGTGGATGTTGATTGCCATAAACCTGCCGGACGTTGTTTATATTTTTCTTGCATACACTCAAACAACTAATTTATTTTTAATAAATGTTTGTATTGCTATCGAACAATTCGGTTACGGATTTGGTTTTGCGGCATTTCTATTATATCTAATTTTCATTTCCGAAGGCAAATTCAAAACAACACACTATGCCATTGCCACTGCATTTATGGCGCTTGGTAATATGCTGCCCGGAATGATAAGCGGCTGGCTTGAGGATTCTGTTGGTTATAAACTCTTTTTTGTATTGGTTTTAATCTCAACTATACCTTCATTTATCATTACAAAATTTATTCCTTTAGATTCTGAATTCGGCAAGAAAAAGAAAACGATAAATGGTTAACTCAGTAAAAAAATATACATCACCTGTTTTTATTTTAGTTGTATTGATAGCTTTAAATGTTTCCTGCCAGAGCAATAATCATCAAAGCAAATATAATTTCGCAGAAGTTGATATGATCATTCAATCAGCAATCGGCGATAGTGCTTTCCCCGGTGCAGTTGTACTTGTGAGTAAAGACGGAAAGATAATTTACGAAAAAGCTTTCGGACATTTAACTTACGATAATACTTCCGCTGCTGTAACAAAAAATACAATTTATGATCTTGCATCTTTAACAAAAGTGATAGCGACGACAACCGCTGCAATGATTTGCTATGACAGAAATTTATTTCCGCTCGACGACCCTGTTTCAAAATATATTCCTGAGTTTGCACAAAACGGGAAGGAGAATGTAACGATAAAAAATTTGCTGCTTCACAACAGCGGTCTTCCTGCTTATAAAAGATTTTATAAACAATATACATCTGCCGATTCTGTAATAAATGATATTTACAAAACTCCGTTAAACAATCCGCCGGGAAGTAAATTCGATTATTCCGATTTAGGTATGATAACGCTTGCAAAAGTAATCGAGAAAGTTACCGGAAAACAGTTTGATATTTTTTGTAAAGAAGAGATATTCCAGCCGCTCGGAATGAACTCGACATATTTCAATCCGCCCGATTCACTCAAGTACAAAATTGCTCCAACAGAAATTGATAACTACTGGAGGCATAAATTGGTTTGGGGCAAAGTGCATGATGAAACTGCCGCATTATTAAACGGGGTTGCGGGACACGCCGGTTTGTTTTCAACTGCGGAAGATATTAATAATCTTTTACAAATGCTTTTGAACGGCGGAACATTTAACGGGCATCGAATAATTAAAGAAGAAACAATAAAGCTATTTACAAAACGTTATTCTAAACAAAGCACAAGAGCGCTTGGATGGGATACAAAATCAAAAGAGAATTCTTCTGCAGGAAATCTTTTTGATATTTCTTCCTTCGGGCATACGGGTTTTACCGGTACATCTGTATGGGTCGACCCGACCAGGAATTTATCAGTTGTGTTTTTAACGAACAGGGTTTATCCAACAAGAAAAAACAAAAAGCTTTATAAAGTTCGTCCTGCTTTACACGATGCAGTAATCAGGGCAATAGATTAAAATTCAATTCTAAAGTATTGTCCCTTCAGAACATTTTCATCGGATCGGAGTTCGAGTCTTGTCATCCGGTTACATGCAAGTGCAGATATTCCACACGGTGAAACTTCGGCTGCTCCCGAAGTTGCATCTCTTCCGGAATTAGAAACAATATGTTTCTTTGGTATGCACAGTAATTTTGATTAAAGATACTTTTTTTAAATTAAATTTGTTAGCTTTATAAAAGCGGATGTAATTAATTTTAATCATTATCCATGGAGGGGCTATGTTATTCCATTCTTTATTAAAAATTTATTTCGCATTTCTTTTTACTTCATTACTATTTGTAACTACCGGTTTCTCTCAAAGCACTTCTTATTTAGATTCTCTGGACGGTAAATATGCACTTCAATTTCAGATAAATGAAAATTTCAGCTTATCCAACTTTCAGGGCTCGACTTTATCGGGTAAATACCATTTTAGTACACGGGATGCAATAAGATTGGGGCTTTCACTCGAACTTAGTAATTCTGAGTCTGAAACAAGCAGTAACCAGATCGATACAATAAATGTTATTACTAATAGTGGAGATCGAAATGCTTTTGGAATTACGTTGAATTCTCAATACATCCGTTATATCCGCGGGACGAATGATATATCATTCTTTGGCGGAGGCGGACCGTTTTTTACTTACGAAACTTCTACTACCAATAGTAAAGTTAATATAAATGAAACTATTGAGAAATATAAACGCACAATGGAATCTTATACTTTTGGGGTAGATCTGCTTATAGGTGTAGAATGGTGGTTTCATAAATATATGAGTTTATCTGCAGAATATGGGATGAAATTTATGTATAGCTCCCACGAAAGCGTAAATGAAGTTGGGGTTGTTAGAAAAAAACTGACTGATAATTATTTTAGAATTGCAGCCAATAGTATAAACTTTGGAATAACCGTTTATTTTTAGCAGAAAAAAAATATCATTATTTAAAACAATTGATAAAGACCGGATAAAAGAATTGAATGATTGAAAATAATAACGAGAAGTATAAGTTTAAAATAATAAACCTATACATTATGCAGGGGTACAGTTTCTAAACTCAATATTCTAATCGGAATCACATTATTACTTTCCTTCATATTTGGCATAATCACATCAATTGGGGGGAATGATAAATCATATAAAGTTCGTCCGGCTTTACACGATGCAATAATCAGGGCAATAGATTAAAATTCAATTCTTATATTAACACACACTATTTATTTTTAGTTGAGGGTATTGAAACTTAAGAATTATTCATATCGATTAATTTTATTTATCACAACCGTTCTTTTTCTTACAACATTGGGAAAGAACACGGGCAGCCAATCTTTATTTAAAGCCAAAAATGCTGATAAGTACCCTTCGGTTTTTCAATTAACAGATGTCGATAAAGAGTGGATTGAGAAAAAAATATCACAAATGAGTCTTCGTGAAAAATGTGCGCAGATGATTATAGCTCCCGTTTACAGAAGCTACATGGACACCCTCTCACCCGATTACGACAGCACTGTTGCACTCGTCCGCGATCATAAAATCGGCGGGTTGATCATTTTTCAGGGAGAACTTAAGCAAGTAATAAAGTTTACAAATGATATGCAGCAATTGTCCGATATACCCCTGCTTATTTCTGCCGATTATGAAAACGGGTTAGGAATGCGAATTGATGATGCACTTGAATTTCCTCACGCAATGGCACTCGGTGCTACATTAAATTCTAATTATGCTTATGAAATGGGAAAGGCAATTGCTGAGGAATGCAGATTGATAGGTGTCTATCAGGACTTTGCCCCTGTTGCGGATATAAATAATAATGAGTTAAACCCGGTAATTAACATCCGCTCTTTCTCCGAAAGTAAATATACGGTATCTGAGTTTGCTTCGTCTTATATGCTTGGTATGAAACACGGTAAAGTAATTTCAACAATGAAACATTTTCCGGGTCATGGCAACACCGAAATCGATTCGCACACCGAGCTTCCGGTAATAAAAGGAAATAGAAAACAAATTATGAATAATGAGCTTTACCCGTTCATCAATGCTATCGAGGCGGGTGTTCAATCGATAATGATCGGGCATCTCGAAGTACCGGCTTTCGATACATTACCGGCAACATTATCGAAAAAAATAGTGATGGATCTGCTTAAAAATACATTTAGGTTCGATGGTTTGATTATAACCGATGCGATGAATATGGAAGCGATTAATAAATATTATTCTTTTAAAGAAGCAACTATCTTGGCGGTAGAAGCAGGTAACGATATAATTCTTATGCCCCCTGATCCGGCTGCGTCAATCGATACTATTTATAATGCGGTGCTGAGCGGTGTCTTGTCAAAAGAAAGAATAGATTATAGCGTAAGGAAAATACTTTCGGCAAAGCGATGGCTTAAAATTAACCGGGAAACAAATTTGAATCCTCAAGTAATAATAGATTCGTTAAAAAACCTTCATCATAAAATATTAGCCGACTCAATTGCTGCAAACTCGATTACATTACTAAAAAATAATGCCGGTGTAATCCCCCTCAATCCTCTCGAATATGATAAAATATCCTGCGTTACTGTTACAGACGGAAACGGAGATGAAACTGCAACATACTTCAGTAAAATGCTTGAGAAAAGATTGGGCGGTATCGATTCATATCTTGTAATGAGTAAAACGGGAAAGCGCAGCTACAGAGATATTCTTTCATCGGTGAGAAATTCCGATTTGATCTTAATGCCGGTTTTTCTGGATGTCCTGCAGGAGAACGGGAAGAAAAAAATACAAGAGGAACAAATCGATTTTATCAATAAAATCATAAAATTAAGAGCACCTGTTATCCTTATCAGCTTTAAAAATCCCTATCTCATTTCTGCACTGCCAAATGTAAGAACTTATTTCAACACGTACAGCTATTCCCGTATTTCTCAAAACACTTCTTTGAAAGCAATACTTGGAGAAACAGATATTAGGGGAAAACTTCCCATTACTATTCCCAAAACAAAATTTGTAATCGGTAACGGAATAGAGATTAACAAAACTTTATCAACAGAATTAGCTTTCGATACTTCAGGGATTTATAATCTTACGCAAGCTGATTCTCTTATTGCAGGTTTGGTAAAAAGTAAAATTATTCCGGATGCAGTTTTAAGTGTTGGAATTAAAGGAAAAGTTATACATCTAAAAGTTTTCGGCAGAACCGGTAAAGATTCAACATCAATTAAGCTGGATGTGAATTCTTCGTTTAACATCGGTGCATTAACCGAGCCGGTTGGGCTTACTTCCGCAGTTATGCTTTTGGTTGAAGACGGTTTACTTTCACCGGATGATAAAGTCGGTTATTATTTAGACGGCTTTAATGGTGAAGAGAAGAAAGATATCACAATAAAAAACTTGCTGCTTCATAATTCCGGCTTCGGAAGAGAAATCGATTCATTAAACATTAATTGGAGCAGAGAAGACCTCCTCGCTGCAATAACCCGTATGCCTTTAAAATATAAAACCGGAAGCAGGGAAGAACACAGCAGAATAAATGATGTGCTGTTGCAGGCAATAGTTGAAAAGATTAGCGGAGCAGGTTTAGAAGAATATTTAAATAACAAACTTTTCCGACCGCTCGGTATGAAACATACTTTTTTTAAACATACGGAAACTAAAAACGAACGGGAATTATTCAACAAGAAATTTAACTACGGTGCTTTTCTTTCACAGGAAGAAGTTTTAATATATATATTAAAAGGAGTAACGGGGTTTACCGGATTAAATTCAAACGCTTCAGACCTTTCTATATTTTCACAAATGTTTTTGCAGAAAGGATATTACGCAGGATTTCAATACTTAAGCAGTAACATTGTAAAAAACTATACAACACCGCAACTGCCCGATAGTTATACATCGCTCGGCTGGGAAACATATATTTCCGAACCCCATATCAGTAACAAGTTCTCAAATAGTGCTTACGGATTAAATTCCGATAAGGGATTATCAATCTGGATCGACCCGGAGAAAAATTTGTTTATTATTTTGCTAACAGACTCTAATGAAGAAACAATGAAAAATTATCTGCCGATAATTCAGGATGAGATAATTGAGAGGATAGAAGCGCGTGTGAAGGAACTACAGAATATAAAAAGGTAAGCGAACCCCCCTCGGTCCCCCCTTTTCCAAAGGGGGGAGGCTTTATATTCTCCCCTTTGAAAAGGGGAGATACAGAGGGGTTCGAAAAAACAATGACGAAACATTTTAATAAAAAAGAAATAAAACCCGCTCGCCGTTCACTTCGGCGAAACGCGCCTTTGGCAGAAAAACTAATCTGGCATTACATCAGGAAAAAACAAATATGCGGTGAAAGGTTTTTACGTCAGTATAGTGTTGATTATTATGTTATTGATTTTTATTGTCCGCGTTTAAAACTTGCTGTAGAAGCAGACGGACCTTCCCACTTTAGCAGCATTAAAGCAATAAAGTATGACGAGAAAAGACAAAAGCACCTTGAAGATTTTGGCATCTCATTTTTAAGATTTACAAACGATGAAATATATCAAGATTTGGAAAATGTTATCTCAAAGATAGAAGAGCGGGTGAAAGAACTGCAAAAAATAAAAGGGTAAGCGAACCCCCCTCGGTCCCCCCTTTGGCAAAGGGGGGATGTTTTATATTCTCCCCTTTTTGAAAGGGGAGACAAAGAGGGGTTCGAAAAAACTGGCAAAAACAATTATGGAACTAAAATGAAAATCGCACTTATACAACAAAAAGCATCGAACGATGTGAAAACAAATATTGAAAAGGCAGTGCAATCCGTTAAGGAGGCAGCTAAAAACGGAGCAAACATTATCTGCTTTGCTGAGCTTGCTTTTACACCTTTTTATCCTCAAAAACCTGCTGATAAAAATAAATTCGATCTTGCCGAGACAATCCCGGGTCCGGCTACAAATATATTTACAAAGCTGGCAAAGGAGCTTGGAGTTGTAATCATTCTAAATCTATACGAAAGAGACGGTGAAAACACTTATGATTCTTCGCCTGTGATAAATCCGGATGGAAATATTCTCGGCGTTACGAGAATGATTCACATAACGGATTACACCTGCTTTCATGAAAAGGGATATTACACTCCCGGGAATAACGGGGCGCCGGTTTACGATACCGGGTTCGGTAAAGTAGGTGTGGCAATATGTTACGACAGGCATTATCCAGAATATATGCGAGCACTCGCTTTGAAAGGAGCTGAAGTTGTTTTTATTCCGCAGGCAGGCGCAATTGGTGAATGGCCCGAAGGTCTTTACGAAGCCGAGCTAAGAGTTGCATCATTTCAAAACGGATATTTTACCGCACTCTGTAATAGAGTTGGCGAAGAAGAATGTTTAACCTTTGCAGGTGAATCATTTGTATGCAATCCTGAAGGAAGTGTAATTGCACGGGCAGCAAAAGGTACAGAAGAAATTCTTTATTCCGATATTGATTTGAAAAAAGTAAAAACATCTCACGCCAAAAAATTATTTTTAAGAGATAGAAGACCGGAATTGTATTCGGATTGGTTTTGAGAAATCTATATTTAGTGGTAGTGAAGATTCATTATGACAATTAGAGTTGTTTCTATATTTTTTTTGAATTATATTTTTACACCTGAATTAATTAAAAGTAAATAAAAAATATCAGAATAAACGGTATGGAATTAAGAATAGAAATATTAAATCCAAAAGCAAAAAAAATATTACAAAACCTCGCAGAATTAAATCTGATTAGTATTAAAGAAAGTGGAACTCCAAAACAGTCTATTAAAAAAGTGTTATCTAACCTTAGAAAACAAGCCGATATTGCACCTTCGATGGATGAAATAAGCAAGGAAGTAAATATTGTAAGAAGAAAGAGGTATGGCTCAAAAAAAACTTAAGGTTATTTTAGATACTAATATTTGGATAAGCTTTCTCATTACAAAAACATACTTACGGCTTGATCAATATTTAATAAATGGTAAAATTAAATTAATTTTCAGCGAAGAACTTCTGACCGAGTTTCTTGAAGTAACCAAAAGACCAAAGCTAAAAGCATATTTCTCTCCTGAAAATGTATCCGATCTGATTGAATATTTTAACAGTTATGCGCAATTGATCAACGTAAAGTCCAATATAAAAATTTGCAGGGATCCTAAAGATAATTTTTTACTATCGCTTGCCAAAGATAGTAATGCTGATTATCTTGTAACAGGAGACAAAGACCTTTTGGTAATTGAAAAATTCGGAACTACTATCATTCTTACAATTGAAAATTTTATGAAGTTATTAACCTAACTTTGTTTTAAAAACTCTTCCTATAATTTTATCAGCATACTTATTATAAATTGTTTAGAAAGGATAAAAATATGATAATTTCCTCGATAAAATCTGAATACCTTCGTTATAAAAATCTTGCCGAAAGAGCAATAGAACAAACACCGGAAAAAGAATTGTATAAACTGTTCGGTGAAGATAATAACTCAATTTCTGTTATTGTCTCACATATTTCGGGTAACTTAAAATCACGTTTTACTGATTTTCTTACCTCGGATGGTGAAAAGGAATGGCGAAAACGTGATACGGAATTTGAAGAAAAACATCTGTCGAAAGAAGAGTTGATAAATATCTGGAATGAAGGATGGAGCGTGCTTTTAAATTCTTTGGCAGAATTAAACGATGATGATTTGAATAAAACAGTAACTATCCGCGAAAAGGAATTGACCGCGGCTGAAGCATTGCATCGTTCGCTTGCGCATACAAGTTATCATGTGGGACAAATTGTTTTAATCGCAAGAATGATAGTCGGAAAGGATTGGAAGTCACTTTCAATTCCGAAAAGGAAATAGGAGTAAAACTTTTTGTTACAGGATTGCTAAATTTTTATAACTATATTTCTTTTCATTAATCAATTAATTATAAATTTATTTTAGATGAAAAATGATTGTCGATCAAATAAAAAATGCAGAACTTTATGCCTGCATTAGTGAAAGAATAAACAAGGCACTCAATTACATTAAACGGACTGATTTTTTGAAAATGGAACCAGGAAAGTATGAGATAGACGATGATAATATTTTTGCTATCGTCAATAACTATGAAACGAAAGACCCAGCAGAGTGCAATTTTGAAACTCATAAAAAATATATCGATGTGCAGTATGTTGCAAAAGGGGTAGAACTTATGGGATATGCTCCGTTAGACAACCAGGAAGTTATTGCACCGTACAGCGAGGAAAACGACATCACGTTTTACAAAGGCGAAAAATCATTTACCAAAGTAGATGAAGGAATGTTTGCAATCTTCTTCCCTAATGACGTTCATACGCCCGGTGCGAAAAAAGACAACCCGCAAAGCGTAAGGAAAGTTGTTGTAAAAGTTAAAGTAGATTAAATATTATGATTATTATGAATTCACCAAAATTTAAAATCTGTTGTATCCAAAATTCCGAAGAAGCGAATCTTGCAATTAGTTACGGTGCGTATGCTATAGGATTGGTTTCCGAAATGCCAAGCGGTCCGGGAATGATTTCTGAAGATAAAATAAAACAAATTGCTGAAACTGTACCAAAGTCTCTGAAAACATTTCTCTTAACAAGTAAACAGGAAAGTAAAGATATAATCTGGCAGCTTAAAAGATGTAAAACAAACACAGTACAAATTGTTGATAGATTAACAAGCGGAAGCTACAATGAAATAAGAGATGCGCTTCCCGAAATAAAAATTGTGCAGGTTATTCATGTCTTAGACAACAACTCGATTGATGAAGCAATTTCAATCTCCGAAGAAGTTGATGCCCTTCTTCTCGATTCAGGAAACCCCGAGCTGAATGTTAAAGAACTTGGCGGAACAGGAAGAACTCATAACTGGGAACTCAGCCGCACAATCCGCGAAAGTGTCGATCTTCCGGTTTACCTGGCAGGCGGATTGAACCCGGGAAATATCGCCGAAGCAATTAAGTCGGTTAAACCCTTCGGGGTAGATGTTTGCAGCGGGGTAAGAACTAACGGTAAACTTGACGAAGAAAAATTAGCAGAGTTTGTTAATCAAATAAAACAGGTAAATGTTGGTCTTTGCCAGTGAGAATTATCCCGGTTATTTTTATCCGCCTTTTGTTGGAAAGTTATCTGCTGCTGTAACACCCCGGCAATCAACTATTTGATGAATCAATCCTTTCAAAAATAGTATCGGGAAAAAGTGCTCCTCAAAACAACCTGCTTATAAAGCTGCTATGTTGGAATAGTGCAAACTATCTTTTAATTTATTATCGTTTTTAAGCAAATTCTTAAATATGTTTTCATGCATTTATGCTTCCATTCAACAATGCAATCAAATATTATTTCATATAAATTAGAGCTGGTATTATGCAAAAATCAATTACATCAATCGTTTTGAGTTTGCTGTTTGTTTTTTCATCAACAGTAACGGCACAAAATAACTCTTCACCGGATTCATTGAAAAACATTTCTCTATCAGGGTTAAAGTTCAGAGGAATAGGACCTGCTTTAACAGGCGGAAGAGTAGTAGCAATCGCTGTTAATCCTAACGATCACAGCGAATATTTTGTGGGTTCTGGTCACGGTTCGCTTTGGAAAACAGTTAATAACGGCATAACATTTACACCAGTATTTGACAATCAAAAATCTTATGCAATCGGTGCGGTTACGATTGATCCTTCTAATCCAAATATTGTTTGGGTTGGAACCGGGGAAAACAATAACCAGAATAATGTTATTTACGGTGATGGAGTTTATAAAAGCGAAGATGGAGGAAAAAGCTGGGACAATATGGGAATAAACAAATCGGAACACATCGGCGGCATTGTTATAGACCCGAATAATTCTGATATAGTTTACGTTGCTGCTTACGGTTCGTTAAGAAATTCCGGCGGTGATCGCGGTATATTCAAAACAACCGACGGGGGAAAAACATGGAACAATGTTTTATATATCAGCCAATACACCGGCTGTTATGAAGTTCACATGGATCCAAGATATTCGAATATTTTATATGCCGTTGCACATCAGCGTATGAGAAAATTATATACGGGAATTTACGGCGGACCCGAAAGCGGGATTTACCGGAGTCTTGACAGCGGAAAAACCTGGCAGAAGATGACGAAAGGTTTACCGTCAGAAGTTGTGGGCAGAATTGGTTTAGCCATTTCACCCGTTGACCCTGATGTTTTATACGCGATTGTAGAAGCGAAAAAGAAAGACAAAGGCGTTTATAAAAGTGTTGACAGAGGGGTAAGCTGGACGAAGCAGAGCAGTTATCTTTCATCTTACCCGTTTTACTTCCAAAAATTATTTTGCGACACAAAAAACGTTGATCGTGTTTACAGCATGGATGTGTTTCTGCAGGTAAGCAACGATGAGGGAAAAACCTGGAAAAATCTTGGTGAAAAAAATAAGCATGTTGATAACCACGTTATGTGGATCGATCCTGATAACAACCTGCACTTAATTGCCGGCTGCGACGGCGGTGTTTATGAAACATACGATCAGGGAAAGAATTGGAATTTTAAAAGCAATATTCCTCTCGCTGAAATTTATAAAGTTACTGTTGATGATTCTAAACCGTTCTATTACGTGTATGCCGGAACGCAGGACAACAATAGTTTCGGCGGTCCGTCGCGTACAATTAGTTCTGCCGGAATTACAAACCAGGACTGGTTTTTCACATGGAGCGGCGATGGATTTGAGACACAGGTCGATTGGAAAGATCCGAACATAATTTATGCACAATCACAGTTCGGCGGACTCGCACGTTTCGATAGGCGAAGCGGAGAAAAGTTATACATCAGGGCTTACGAATTTACAGACACTGCTTACAGGTTTGATTGGGATTCTCCGTTATTGATTTCTAAGTTCGATAATAAGAGATTGTACGCCGGATCGAATAAATTGTTAAGAACTGATGACCGGGGAAGTACGTGGAAAGAGATCAGTCCCGATCTTACAAGAGGTGTTCCAAAAGAAATGCAGAAACTGATGGGAAGAAGCTGGAGTATCGACGAACTAACGCGTAAAAGTTCAATGGCGCAAATCACGACAATTGCAGAGTCTCCGCTCGATGAAAATCTTTTGTTTGCCGGTTCGGGCGACGGACTCATTCACTTTACTACAGATGAAGGA
>BDSV01000105.1 GCA_002898075.1 bacterium BMS3Abin03 | reverse complement strand
GGCATAATTTACTTGGCAATTAGGTTAATACACATACGACTAGTCGGGATGTATAATGATAATTCGGCTTCCTTACATTTCGCCGCAATTGCACGTAGCTAAAAGCGAATCCGAATTGTCATTCTGAATGTAGCGAAGCGGAATGAAGAATCTCAAGGTTGATAGCCTCGAGACACTTCTTCCGATAAATCGGAATCAGTGTGACAAATATCAGTTCTGCAACAGACTCTAAATTTAGGTGTTAATGATATCCTTTCCTGCTAACACCCAATTTCAATTGGGTGAAGAATGAACACAAAAAACCACAAATACAGGCAGCGGTTTATCAAAACGCCCGGTAAACTTGAGTATAAAAAAAAGGCGATTGGTATTGTAGCCAATCACCTTTTATGGAGCAGGGGGGTAGTACCACTGATATTCAATTCCCCGCTTTTAAGAATTCAACAATTTTCTTTGCTTCTTCTTCGGTAAGATTTGCCCTGGTTCGCATATGAAGAACAGCAACATCCCACTGTTCGTCGGTAAGACTGGATGGTGGTCGTAAGTTATGGCAGCGACCGCAGTTCTCAGCCCACAACATTGCACCCGGCTTATCGGATGCAGCACTTGAGGCAAAACCAACTACAATTGAAATAAACAAAACAACTAAACTAACAAACAGTATTTTTGATATTTTACTTCTCATATTAAATTTTCCTTCCTATTTAAAAACCCATTGCTACCTGGAAAATAAATGCCGATTCGGTTTCGCTTTCTACTACATAATCCGATGTAGTACTTTCATAAGCAAACTTCAACACGGTGCTGTGATTTATCCAATAATTAATCCCGCCTGCAATTCGTTTTTTGTCCACGTTTAGTTCAGCGCCTTCTGGTAAATCGAGCTGATCGAAACGGACTACGAATTCTAAATTTTGTAAAAACGAGCTTTCGATGTAATATGGCTGATATGCAAGCTGGGCATACCATGCAGTGCTGTTGTTTTCGTAATTCAGCAGAGCAGTTCCCGGGTTATCAATACTTAATAATGTTACCTGGCTTCTAATATCAATCCTACCTGCAAGAGATTTAATATCCCGCACATACGATAAATCTAAAATATTTGTGAATGCTTTTACATCACTGTACTCGGTATTTTCAGTACCTACACGTGCAGTTTCAAACCCGTAACCAATTTCTAATTCGGGAAACGGGAGAAAACCTATGCGCCCGCCGATAGCTTTATTACCATTATTATCGGGTATATTATCAAAATTGAGTGTCCCTGTTGGTGCAGCGTGGTGTCCGCCCTCTGCCCCATCATCAATATTTAAGGATGGACCATTAGAAATGTATAACGCGTAAACAAATTTAGTTGACCCGGCAGGAATACCTCCACGCACCTGCAACCCGACTTGTGTACCTGCCAATAATTGTACCCCGGTGTGACCGGATAACCCTAACGGCATACCAGGTAATTTGTTTATCCATGACGGATGGAACCGTTCAGCAAATATGTTATTAGGGCTTAAAAACTTGCCGGCACCGAAAGTCATGTATGCATTGGCGATATACATAATTTGAGCATACTCTAAGGCAACGGCAGTACTATTATCTTCAAGCTCAAACTCGAGTTCACTTTCGAATAAAATATTTTTATTTATAGTCCAAAGAAAAATAGGATTGAAACCTACTTCAAACTGAGCATTCTGATTCTCTTCTTTTTCCAAATTCGTAAAACCGTAACCACCTAATAAGAATTTATGCGTAGGTGAATCTTGAGAAAATAAATTCTGACTTAGCAATAAAACTGAGATCAATATAAATACTAAACTGGTTTTGTTCACGTTTTATTCCTTTCTATATTTTGATTGATATTCAATTACTTTTTAGAAAATGTGCGAATGTAATTGACTAACTGCCAGCGTTGTTCTTTGGTTAACATACCTTTAAATGAAGGCATCGGTGGATTACCGGTTGTAATTTTCCAGAAGATTTCTCCGTCTGCCTGGCTTTTGAATTCTTTTTCGGTAAAATTACGCGGATGCTTTTCGAGAAATCTTGCCGAAGGTCCGTTTCCGGTACCGGATTCGCCGTGGCATGTAGCACATTGTTGAACGTATAATTCTTTTCCAAGTTTAACAGAACTTTTATCTCCTTTAAGTGGATTTTTGATGGATTTTGCAAATGCGGGAGCAATCCATTTATTTCCATTCTGGTTGCTGCCGTTTTCTGAAGAAGCAGCAACTAATAATAAAAATGCTGCTAAAAATCCTAACGAAGTTAGTACTGTTTTTATTCTTTTTTTCATTGTAACATTCCTTTAATTATTAATTTGTGATTTATTGATATACCCTTTACAAATTGGTTTTCGGATTTTGGTTTTATTATAAACTCACCTTTATCATCTCTTAAAAAGGGAGTTTATGGTAAAACCCGAAAACCAATTAAAATAGTGTATATTTACTACTAAAAGTATTGTGCCATTGGCAATTTGTGTTGAAGGTAATAATGATAACCGGTTGATTTATAAAGAGTTATGAAGAATAGCGGGTTTTAATTATTTGCCAATGTATTGCAAAATTGCAAGAATATCAGGGAGGCATTTTATTGATTTTGCAAGAGTTTTAAACCCGCTCATTTAGGATGATATGGAAGAGGGAAATTGAAATTATTTTATGTTAGATTAATGAGTCTACTTAAAAAGGTCATTTCTATGAAAACGGGAGCCAATAAACCTCGGGTTTTTGTATAGATTTCCACTTTCCCCGATAAAGCGGGGCAGGCAGTGGAAATGACAAATTGAGTAATCCAGTTTTTTAAATGTACTCATTAATGAAGCAGAATTATTTTGAGGATGTAGGTCCTTCAATACGGAGTTCCGCCATTTTCCGGTACAATGTTGAAGGATTAATATTTAACCTTCGTGCGGCTTCTTCCTTGTTCCAATTGCAATCGGATAATACCCGTTTGAGAAAAGAACCCTCGAAAGCTTGAACGGCTTCTTTCAAGTTTTGGGTTTGATTTGTTTCACCTGTTAAACTTTTCATCTGTGCGGGTAGTCCGGCGGAAGTGATAGTCATTCCGTCACAGAGTATCATAGCCCGCTCAATTACATTACGAAGCTCACGAATATTTCCGGGCCAGTCGTATGACATAAACAATTGTAAAACATCTTTCGATATTCCTTTATAATGGCATTTCATTTCTTTATTGAATTTGTGAATAAAGAAATCGACCAAAAAAGGAATGTCTGAAAAACGTTTTCTTAGCGGAGGTAAATCTATTTCGAACACGGCAATGCGGTAATAGAGATCTTCACGGAATTTCCCGGATTTTATATGAGATTGTAGATTGCAGTTTGTTGCTGCAATTACACGTGCTTTCATCGGAAGGATTTTAGTACCGCCAACCGGGTAAAATTCTTTTTGTTCTAGAACCCGGAGCAATTTGCTTTGTAACGATACCGGCATTTCTGATATTTCATCTAAAAAAATCGTTCCCTCGCCGGCAGTTTCAAAAAAACCTTCTTTATCTATAATTGCCCCGGTAAAGGCACCTTTAACATGTCCGAATAATTCGCTTTCAAGTAAACTTTCTTGAAATCCGGAACAATTGATCGCCACGAAAGGTTCGTTTTTTTTATTACTGAACTCATGTATGGCTTTGGCTACTAATTCCTTTCCTGTTCCTGATTCGCCGGTTATTAATACTATACTGTTCTTCGGAGCAACTTTTTTAATTAACTCGATAATCTTCTGCATAACATTACTTTTAGAACCGAGGGGCAGCGAATTTATATCTTCTGTAATTTCCCGGCGTAAATATTTAATCTCCTGAATCAATTTTTTCTGCTCCCAGATACGGTTAATTTTATTCAGCAAGTCCTCGAACACTAATGGTTTTAATATGTAATCTGCCGCACCTTTGCGAAATGCTTGAATAGCTGTTTCCAGAGTTCCGAAAGCAGTCATTATAATTACAGATGCATCGGGATGAATTCTGATTATGTCATCCAGAATATCTATACCGCTTCTATCGGGCATAACAATATCCGAAAGAATTATATCCGGCAGGAAATCTATTACAAGCTTTAACCCATCGGCTGCGTTAGCCGATGTTTGGCAGTCATAATCTTTTTCACGGAGAAGCATCGCCAGATCTTCGCGGAATAATTCTTCATCATCGATTATTAAAATTTTTACCGGCACTTTAACTTATCCTCGAATTATTTTTCTGAAGTCGTTTGGGTCTGTGCACTGGCAAAGATATAGTTATTCCGGTGCCTTTACCCGGTTCACTGTCTATGTCGATCTTGCCGCTGTGTGCCAGGATAAATTGGTTAACAATGAAAAGTCCGAGTCCCGAACCTTTTTGTTTTGTAGTATAAAATGGCTGAAATATTCTTTCAAGCTCTTCTTTTTTAATCCCGATTCCGGTATCGACAAATTGGACAATTAAGTTTCCTTTTTCAGCATAGGAATTTATTAAAAGATTTCCGCCGTGTGGCATCGCTTCCAGGGCGTTTAATCCTAAATTTAAGAATACTTGCTTTAATTGATCACACACACCGAGCACATCGGAAAGATCAGGAGAAAAATTTGTTTCTATATTACAGGATTTAGCTGCATCGTGATATTTTATTATTTCCAGGGTTTCGGTAAGGATTTGGTTTACCTGGCATAAACCCCAGCCCTCTTTTGAGGTTCTGCCAAATTGCGAAATACCTTTTACTATTCTTTCGATGCGCCTGATCTCCTGCTGAAGCAGCTTTACACTTTGTGCAATGAATGATCTGTCCCGTTGTGATTCTAATAGCTGCAACCTGGTAGAGATAGATGCAAGCGGATTACCAACTTCGTGTGCTATGCCTGCAGCCATTGTTCCTAACGTAACCATCTTGGCAGCGTGCAGCATCTCGGCTTCAAGAATTTTTTTATCACTTATATCCTGTATCAGTTCTACTACCTGGTAGATGTTATTGTTTGCGTCTAACAATGGTGCTACGGTAACCTGGAAGTATTGCCTCTGCCCGTTTTCATCTATCTTTTCACCTTCAACGGAACGAATAATTCCGTCCTGAAAAGTTTTTAGCGCAGGACTTTCTTCTTTATCGATCAAATTAAAAATTGTTTTTGAGAGTTGAGAATTTTCTATTGTTTCCAATCCTAATAATGACTTTACCGGTTCATTATACCACACTATTTCCTGATTTTTATTTAGAATAACCAATCCTGCATGAGTAGCCGTTAAAACGTGCTCCAGGCGTTGTCTTTCCTCGTTTGTCTTACGCTCTTCTGATCTTAATCTTTCCATAATATTAGTAATAAAATAAGCAGTTAAAAGCATAAGAAAAAGGTTAAGTGAGGTTATGCTCCAAACATAAGGGGGATAATGTGCTGCGTGCAGTGTTTCTTCTTCAACAACGGCGTGCTCTTTACCCGGCTGCACTTGAATGGAAGGGTGCTCGGTGTCTTTATGAGGGAAAATATCCAGTGTATAGTGCGGAACCAAATTCGTCAGCTCGCATATAGCTAAAGATGTAAACAGCAAAATAGAGAGTGCAACTACAAGATAACTTTTTCTTTTTTCTAATAAGATTCCGCTTAATATTACGTGAAACAGATAAACGAACGATAACGGATTTTCTATACCGCCCGAATAATGAAGCATGAAAGTTAATATAAGCAAATCGGTTACAATCTGCATCTCTTTAAGATGTTTCGTGAATATCTCTTTTTTTATGAAATAGAGATAGACAATGTTGGTGCCGGCTAATATTCCGACTAACAATAACAGGGGCAGCAGGTTTCCATCTTCAAGGTAATGAAAAACCTTAACAGTGATGATAACCAATACAAACGCAACAAAGCATGCTATCCATCTTAAGCGTACATACCATAAATTCAGATTTAATGATTGCGTTATGTCTTGTGTTTTATTATTCATCTAATATTTAATTTTATTTTTTCTTCAGATGTTATTCGTTCCATCGATTTTATAAATTGAAATATAAACATAAAGTTTCAATTACTGAATTGCCTGTAGCGGACAACAATCTACCTTCCTGATAATGTGTGGTGAAGTAAACTTCATAAATCTAAAATAGTTTTCAAGTGTTTATTTTTCAATTGCTCTTGGTTGCAGGTTGCAGAAAACTGTTCTGTACTATGTGAAGCTTGCAGAATAGAATAGCAATCGGTGCTGCCGTAAATTTGTATAGATAGTTTACTGTATTCCGGACATTTGCAATTCAAATCACTTCAGTTCAAAATAAAAGGAACTCTCTCTAATCCCTGCCTTCGCCGAAACTGCTTAGTGCAGGCAGGTCTCTCCTGGGAAGAGAGAGACTTATTTATAGTAAATAGTTTTATAAATTATGTTGGGACAAATTGTTAATAGAAAGAACTCGCTATCAATAAGCCCTTCTCTTGGCAAGAGAAGGGTTGGGATGAGTTCTAATGCAGCAAAAATTAACTTGGAAAATTTCATTAATCGAAATCAATATTCATTTCCTAATTTATTTTTGATTGCACTTATTTAAATTATAATCTCTCAAACTATTCAATTTCAATA
>BDSV01000104.1 GCA_002898075.1 bacterium BMS3Abin03 | reverse complement strand
ACATCAAGCATCCCAAAAAGCACATCTCCTTCTTTAAAATTCTTATTTTTCGATTGAATCACTTGTCCACAAAAATCTGCTCCAAGTATTTTAGGAAATTTTTTTCCTGTTATGAACTTTAAATCTCCCCTACGAATTTTAATATCAATTGGATTAATTGAGGTTGCAAATTGCTCAATTAAAATTTGTTCATCTTTTATCTCAGCGATTTCAAAATTCTCCTGAAGCAATACTTCCGGGTCTCCATACTTATTGATTATTGTTCTTTTCATAATTTAACCTTTGTATTATTACCGCCAACATCTTGCTGAACGTAATGCATTTATTACTGAATGAAACATTAATTGTATGAAAAATTAAAAATAACCTATCGTTTTGCAAAACAAATTACGGTAGTCGTCAACCTTATTATTTTAACGCTGCTGCTTCTTCTTCTTCTTCTTATAATCTTCCACAAAGAACTTCTCTTTCCTTTCGGATAGAGACAGCGCGAGAGTGTGTCCTTCCGCTTCGAGCAGCGTTACCTGGCGCTGAACTCCTCCGGGATATTTGGGATTAATTTCTTCGTTGGATTTTAACGTACGCCAGTAAGGAATGATACGTTTTTCCCCTGCTGCTAATTCTCATTCTGAGGTTTGTGGGAATATTCTGAAAAGTATTCTTATTGTAATTGATTTGATATTAACAGTGATAAAATGAAAAATATTATAAAATTGATATTAAATTATGAAGATTGAATACAGCATAAAGAGGAATATTTATAAAATCTTTGTCTTTAATAAAATTTCTGGGGGATACTCTGATAATAAATTCCGGATTATACCTGTTAGCGTAACTTCTTAAACTTTTTAAATTTCTACTGGTACCGCTTTTTATTTCAACAGGAAAAATTTTGTTTTGAAGTTGTATAAGAAAGTCCACTTCTGCATCACTCCTTGATGTCCAATAAAATAATTCTTTATTGCCTAAAGATGTTAGCTCACTTGCAACATAATTTTCAATAAAAGCTCCATTGTACTCAGAAAATAATTCTGAACCTTTTAGTATAATATCAGAAGATATATTTAACATAGCACCAAGAATTCCCGTATCGATCAGATAGACTTTGAATTTTGTACGATCTGCATAACCGGAGAGCGGAATTTTGGAGGTGTTCACATTATAAGCTAAATAAATAAGTCCGGCTTTTTTTAGCCACTCAATTGTTTGTTCGAACATAGATGCACGTGCTCTTTTACGCACATCACTGTATTTAAACTTTTTATTTTCTTTCGCTAATTGGTAAGGAATTGAATTCCATACTTCTGAAGTCTTTATTGTCTGTGATTTTACAGTATATTTAGAAAAATCTCTTGAATAAGATTCTAAAATTTCATTCTGTAGTGTCCTTGCAACAACAACATCCCGGTTATCCAAATAATTCTGTACAACTTCGGGCATACCACCCAAAAAGAGATACATTTTGAAGTGAGATAAAAGTTTGTTGTGTAAGACTTCAGATAATGGTTCGACTGTTTTAATTTTAGTCAGTTTTTCTAATAAAAGTTCTTCATCAAAAGCCATTAAATACTCGGCAAAATTCATCGGATTCATTGTCATAAAATTAACTTTACCCACCGGAAAACTTTTTTGTTTGCCTACACTCACTCCCAACAATGAACCGGCTGCAATAATATGATATTCCGGTGCCTGCTCGTAAAAATATTTTAAAGAGCTTATTGCTTCTTCCGAAACCTGAATTTCATCAAAAATAATTAATAAATTATTCGGAGTAATTTTTCGTCCGATGTACAAGCTGATATTTTCAATTAAATTTTCAGGATTCAAACTACCGGCAAATAGTGTTCCGATCTCCGGTTCTTGTTCAAAGTTCAAATAAACTGTATCGGAATATTCTTTCTGTCCAAAAACAGTAATTAGATAAGTTTTGCCAACTTGTCTGGCCCCTTGTAACAAAAGTGGTTTACGATTGGGGATCTTTTTCCATTTGAGCAATTCATCATATAAAATCCTTTTCATATTTTATCTCCGGAAAAATGCACAAATAATGTGAAAATATCTCCTAAAAAGTGTTGCAAATATACTAATTTATCTCCAGAAAAGTGTAATAATACGTAAGTTTATCTCCCTAAAAGTGTCATTTAAATAATAAATTATTAACTTTTAGGCTTCGTTAAAGCTTTTGGGCAGTAAATATCTAATAGTTCTAATTATTATTTTCTCAAAAGATTCTTCTGATAATCTTCCACATAAAACTTTTTCCCTTTTGGATAGAGGGTGTGTCCTTCAACTTCGAGCAATGTTATCTGATGCTGAACTCCGCCGGGAATTTCCCCGTTCAATTTTAATGTACGCCAGTATGGTGTGACCCGCTTCTTCCCTGCTGCTAATTCTTCTTCAGAGGCATGTGCGGCTATCCAGGCAAATATTCCAGTTGTCATCGGAGCCAACTGTTGTGTTTCCTCGCAATCTGCGCTCTTATTTCGTTGATTACGTAGTCATGTACCAGTCACTTTAACTATAGTCAAACAGTAATTGATGTGACTGGCACATGAGATTTACATTTTTAAATCAAAGTTTTTCTCTTCAATTGCATATTGAATAACTTTTTTAAGGTTGCCGTTTACTTCAATTATTGTAAGTTCATCATCATTTAAGTTTATTACGTACATACTCTTCAGCACTTCCCCCGGGTTGGAATTTAGATAGACTGCGGATATTTCATTATTCTCAACGGAGCGAACGATATACTGCCATCCCCTGCTTTTCATTTCATTATCAATTTGCTTCAGAGTATTAAAATCCGCATAAACATTAGTACCTCTCACCCTATTAAAAACACCGATCTGCACGCTCGATATTTCCCTCATCATATCATCTAAATATTCCTGATCGGCAGAGAGATTGACAAACCAGCTTGAAATATGCAGGGCTGCAGAGCCAATGGAAAACTGGAACTCGGTTTCATAATCTTCACCAAGCTTTCCCATAATTTTATCTTTGACTTCTTCAAACTGCCTGTTCACCCCGATACACGAGGTGAGCAGTACAGCAGAAAAGAGAACGAATCCTGTTATTACAAAATGCCTCGTTTTCACTTTACTTATCCTTTTTGTGTTTAACATTTTCAAGCGTAGGGATGTTGAATTTTTTACCGAGCTTCCCGATCGTTGCTAAATCGATGGTGCCTACAATATTTACAAATGCCGCTTCGTCACCTTTTTTAAAACTCGTAACAACAAGACCGACAATTTTTTTATCGCTGTTTTGCTTTATGTAAATATTTGCAATTTCATCATCGCTTCGCGTTTTAACTATTCTTTTCCAATTTTCTTTCACGAGCTTCGCATCGATTTTACTAATCATGTTTTTTAAATTAGCGGTGTTTTCGTCGGTAATTTCATAAACATTTGCCTTTACTAATTTCAAACCGTTAAGTATAGCCATAATGTTTGGGTCATCTTCGTTTGAAATTGTTGCAAGCGCTGATAACAGGTCTTCATCCAGCAAAACTTCCGTTACCTTTGAAGAGTTTTGAAGCGAAGAGAAATCCCCGAAATCGACATAGCCGGGTTCCTTGGTTACATCGTCGGATTGAGCGGTTAGTGTTATTGTCATTAAAAATATAACCAGCGGAATTAAAAATAACTTTTTCATTTTATCCTCCTATGAGATAATCATTTAAAAAATTCAAACCTTTGTTTAACGGTTTACTTACATGCTTTGTCATTACATCCTTATCCAATTTAGTTTCAACTTCGCCAAATACCTTTCCAACGATTGCAAAAGATTGTTCAAGTTGTTCCTGCGCAAGTTTTATTTCTGCTTTTGTGTAAGAATGCTTTGGTGAGGGCTGCATGAAAAGGATAAATGCAATAACAGCAACAAGAATTATTGTTACAGATGTAGCTGCGTAAACAGGTTTTGCAAAGACCGAATAGAAAGCATAAGAAAGTTTAGATGCTGCACCTTTATGCCATGATTGTAATTTAACTTTATCATGTAAGCTCTCATGTATATTAAAGGAAATTTCTTCCGGTTTAATGTTATGAACAGAATCTGCAGTATGTCTGTATTCATCGAGTAAGTTTTTTATTTTAGGGTCTTTCTTTGCTTTTATCCATACAGCCAGTCTGTTATATAACCCTGCATCGCGGTAGGCAACAGCAATAATTCTGTTCAGCAAATCTTCATTTATTTTAGCTTGTTTTTTTTCCGGCATAAAATTTTAGTTCCTTTTGTAATTGTATTCTTGCACGAAGGATATTTACCTTAACAGTGTTTAATGGTATATCCAGAATTTTACTGATTTCTTTATACTTAAATCCCTGAAGTTCATAAAGGACAAAAGGGCTTTTAAGTCTTTCCGGCAGATTTTCAATTGCCGATTTTATCTTTGTATCAGTTAATTTTTGTGCAACCATTTTATCGGGCATGCTAGCACTTCGCTTATCCTCGATTCTTTCCGAAAGGTTATCATCTAAAGAAACTTCCTTCTTTAGCTGATTACTGTTCCTCCGCAAATAATCTATACACAAATTATGTGTTGTTCGCATTATCCACGAGCGGGCAGCGTAAAAATTAAATTTGCCGATATTCTGCCAGATGCGGATCATAACTTCCTGCGTTACATCTTCCGCATCCATCCTGTTATGCATCATATAGATTGCATAATTGTAGATGGTGTTTTTATACTGCCTGATTAAATAATCAAATTTTGATGATTGCCGCATCTGGTATTAAAGACGATAATTATTATTGGAATGTTACAAAAAAGTAAAAGAACCCTTGAAGAGCAAATTCGTTTATGATTACCGGAATAAATTCTCTATGAACGGGTAAAATCTTAGAAGTAAAAATATAATCCGATGCTTGCCGTTAGCATATCTGTTTTCGATTCGAAAGTGGAATAGTTAATAACATCTCCATCGAAATAAACCGAGTTGCGATTCAGATATTCAGCAGGAGTGCCGAACAGATAACGAACTTTAAGATCGATAAAAACTGATCCGGAATTAAAAAAAGGATCGCCATGAATGAAAAGTTTAAGCCCTGCACCGGCACCATAACTCCATGCCCAGTCATCAATCCACAAGAATGAATATCCCCCGTAACTATTTGTAATTTCTGTTGATGAATAAATATAGCTGCCACCGAATAGTGTTTCGATATACGGTCTTACCGAACCTTTATAAGGTGTTATTTGAAAAAGTATATGGGCGCTGGCAAAATTATTTGCCCTATTGAAGCTGAACAGCACATCCTGATTATAAGGATCGGGTAATAAGTGAACGCCATAAGAAACATAGCTAAAGCTAATTCCCATACCGTAAGGTGTTCTTTGTGAAGGTGTAAAGAAAAAGAACTCGGTGCTTGCTCCAAATCCGGTGTTAGGAACGTAATCTTTGAATTCACCAACGGGGAATGCAGATGTAAGGTATAATGTTGCAGATGGCTGTGCTAAAATCCCAGGAGTAAAATTTGTGATGCTTAAAAATAGTAATAAAATAAAAAATCGTTTCATCCTCTTAATCCTTTTGATAATAAGATAATTGCATCAAATAATTTGCCGATAAAACATAACTGCAAAAAAGGCGATTATGGTTCGTTTTGAGCGTTTTATGTTAGATATCGTATCGGGTTTATAATACGGTTGTATGCTTATTTATTCGGACGGCGTATTGAAGGCAAGACGATTTTTATATCCTTAATCCTCCCGGCACAATCAATTTTTCGGAAAGATCAAACAACCACTGAACCAGTAACGCGAGCAGTGCAGCAGGAACCGCTAAGCTTGAAATTTAACGGTATATCTTTACGGCAAAATATAAAATTTGTTTGACTACTAAAGATTTTAATTGCCATAAAGCCACCAGGAAACTCTAAGTCGATTTAATTTTGAAACTGTCTTTTAACGTATAAATATATTTTCAATAATCTTTATATACCTTTTACAAATTGGTTTTCGGATTTTAGTTTTATTATAAACTCACCTTTATCGTCTCTTAAAAAGAGCGGGTTTTATTGTAAAATCCGAAAACCAATTAAAATAGTGTGTAATTTGAAAAGTTAACCTTTATCTCACATAAACTCTATATTCCCATGGATAAAGGGTAAATTTTTCTTTATTGGAAAATATTTTAATCCTTCCGTTAAAATATTCTCTGTATGTTCCGTGAAGATTTTTTCCTTCCAATTCTGCTTCAACATTATTGTTTGAAAAATTAAAGAGAGCAAGTATTTTATCTTTACCCTTTTGCCGGGTGAATGCTAAAACACTTTTATTATTCGATGAGTTGATAAACTTTAATTCACCGCCCTTTATTCCGTTGAACAGTGCTTTGTTTGTTTTTTTAAGCCGGAACATCTTTGTATATAGAGTGCGAAACCTGCTCTTCTTCCATTCAATTGTATCTTTATCGAAGAACCGCAGCCGTTTATTCAATCCGGCTTCCTGCCCGCTGTAAACCAACGGCATATCGGGAATCAAACAAGTGAAGACGGCAAACGATGCCGCACCTTTGGCTAATCTTTCAAACACAGTTCCGTTCCAGGAATTCTCATCGTGATTTGATGTGAACTGCATCCTAAAAGCATTAGGCGGATATCTTTTCTTATCATCTTTTAAATGTTTTATTAAATCAAGCGTTGACTTTTTTCCCTCTGCAATGCTGTTCATTAATTTGTTGGTTTTCCAATCGTAAGTCATATCGAATGCTTTGTGCATTTCGGGTGTGTCCCATTCGGCGAGCATGAAAACCGGCTTTATTTTATCGAGTTCTTTTCGGGCTTCAATCCAGAACTCAAGAGGAATCATGCCTGCAACATCGCATCTGAAACCGTCGATGTCATATTCTTCGACCCAAAATTTTAACGCATCGATCATTTCAGTCCAAAGTTCTTTATTACTATAATCGAGGTCTGCAACATCTGTCCAATCGGGAACAGGTGATACCACGCTGCCGAGTGAATCTTTTGTATAAAAACCGGGATGCTCTTTCATCCAAATATTATCCCACGCAGTATGATTTGCCACCCAATCGATTATAACATACATTCCCATTGCGTGAATTTTTTGCACCATTGCTTTGAACTCATTCAACGTTCCGAATTCAGGGTTGACGGCTTTGTAATCTTTTACTGAGTAATAGCTGCCGAGGGTACCTTTCCTATTTTTAATTCCAATCGGCTGAACCGGCATAAACCATAGAATACCTACGTTCATTTTTTTAAGCTGCGTAAGATGTTTTTCAAATTCCTTAAAAGTACCTTCCGGGGTGTACTGCCTGATGTTCACTTCGTAAATTGTTTTGTCGTAAGACCAGCCGGGATGCTTTACTACATTTTCTAATTCTTGTGCATCAACAAAAGAGAATAGTGAAAGTAGCAATATGATTATTGAAGCAAGATTTCTTTTCATTTAAAATCCTTTTAATGCAATATTAATTTCACTAATAAAAATATGATATTATAATGAAAATATCTCTGCACTTATTAATTTAAACAGTAAATAAGTCTTAATTAAAGATTAACCGGTTAATTAATATCCAACTTGAAAATGTTTATCCGTACTGGTATGGAAACTCGATATTATACGGGAGTTTTCCTATTGATACGGTACAAGATGTGGGATTGAACACACAGAATTCTGCAATAAATTACGTTACAAAAGTCGGCGATGTAAACTCGGTACTCTTTTTATATTCAAAGGAGATACAAGCGTAATTGGGGATACTACAATGGATGTAGAGGATCATAATACAATTGAAAACGGGTATTATCTGGAAGATCCGTATCCAAACCCGTTTAACCCGGTTACTACAATAAAATACGATTTGCCAAAATCCGGATTTGTTGAAGTGATAGTTTATGATATTTTAGGAAGGAAGATCAAATCGCTTGTTAATGAATATAAGTATGCAGGAAGTTATGAGGTAAATTTTGATGCTTCTAATTTATCAAGCGGTGTGTATTTCTATCAGCTTAAGACTCAAACATTTGTTCAAACTAAGAAGATGGTACTTGTAAGATAAGGAAAGTCTTCCTGTTAGTCTTTTAATTCATTAATAATTAAAAATCTGGTTGTGTCCCGAATTTTTATCTTTCTCATGGTCAGCATTCTGCACCGGTTCTTCTTCTAAATTTTGTTCAACACTTTTCTTAACTAAATTATGTTCGATTTTAATTTTCTCACTGATCTTCTGGTATTTCTTTAAAACGGATTGGTGCTTGGCAATTTCGTTCTGAAGCTTCTTTTTCATCTCGGAAAGTTTAATAACACCCAGCCGATGTTCTTCATGCTCAATCTTTATCCTGCTCAGAGAAGATTGCAGTTCAACCAATTCATTCACCGATTCTTTAATATCGTTGTTAAGCTTGGTTAAACGGTTTTCATATTCGTTTATTTCATCGGCTAATTTTAATTTTCTTTCGGTGTCGGATTTAATTCTGCTGCTGGTTGCAGATAAAATGTCATCAAGCTCTTTTTCAACAACCTGTTTTTTCTTCTGGATCATTTCCGCTTCAAGTTGTAATTCGTGTATAAGATTCTTCTGATCCGTTGCTTTGCCGTCGAACCGTAGAAGATCATTTTGAATAGCTTCTTTCTGCTCATTAATATTCTTAAGTAATTCCTCGTAGGAATCTATTTCCTCACGTTTTAAATTCAGAAGTCTTTCACTCTCATCCAGGGCAATAATTTTTTCAAGAAGGAGTTGTTCTTTTTCGTTTATGTTCTTTTCTTTTTTAAGAATAACCTGTTCGAGTGTGCCGCGCTTTTTATTTATTTCATTAAGTTCTTCATTAAACCTCCTGAACAAATTTGCGAATCTTGTTTCCAGTGTTTCGTTGCTCTTCTCAATCTCCATCTTTCTTTCTGCCAAAAGGGGAATGATTTCTTTCAGCTTCCTGTTCTCTTCTTTTAACCTTTCATTCTCTTTCCTGTCCTCAATAAGTTGACGATGGGCATCGTCTCTGCGCATTTCGTATGCCTTTGCCTCATTTTTTAATCTTTCAGCCATCGCTTCAACCGGGGCTAAATCAGCAGAAATACTGTTTAACAGATCCGATTTTTCTTTAAGAGAATTTGAAAGATTTTCAATCTCATTCCTCTTTTTTTCTAATTCGCGTGTAAGGTTTGAAAATTCCCTCTTAGCTTCATCTAATTGTTTTGTCTTTGCTTCAAGCTCAAATTCAATTGAGGCAAGTTTAATCTCTTTTTCAGAAAGATTATCGTTAACCTCGAAAATTAACTCCTTCTTTAAATCTTCGGTTGTTTTCAACTGATCGAGGTTATTTCTTAAGGTAGCTTCCTCGTCTTTCAGCTTGTTAATCGAGTCATTCAGGTTTTCTATTTCAGATGTTTTAAATTTAATATCATCATTCAACTTCTGATCTTCAACCAGGAGAGAAAGAAACTTATTTTCTTCGGCTTTAAATTCTGCCGAATCTTTTTCTACCCTTTGCATGCCGAATCGGTTTAGCTCTTTTTCTTTAAGATCAATTTTAGCTTGAAGCTCGGCTTCTTTATTTTTAAGTGATTTGATTTTCTCCTTAAGCTCTTCGGTTATTTTCTTTTCGGCATTTTGCAGTTTCTTAATTCTTATTTCTAATGCGGAAATATTTTCTTCCGGTAAACCATCCTTTTTATTACTAAAAGCATTCGCTTCGCTTTGCTTAATCCTAATCTGTTCGGCTATTTTATTTTCTTTATCTATAAGATCATTTATTTGTTTATTAAGATCAAAGATTTTTTTCTCGAGTTTTATGTTTGTTTCAAGAAGTTCATCTTTACGTTTTTCCAAATCCCTAATTTCACCGTTCAGTTTTTTCTCGGTTACTATAGGTTGATTTTGGAGCAGTTTAATTTTTTTCTCGAGTTCAATGTTTTCCGTACGAAGTTCATCTCTACGTTTTTCAAGTTTACTCAGTTCGTCTTTAATTTTATTCGCCGCTTCAACTGGTTGATTTTGAAGCAGTTTTATTTCGTTCTCGAGTTTTATTTTATCCGCACGAAGTTCGTCTCTACGTTTTTCAAGTTCACTTATTTTGTCGTTTAATTTTCTCTCTGTTTCAAACGGTTGTGTTTGAAGCAATTTGATTTTTTTCTGCAGTTCGGAAAGCCGGCTGGTTAAAGAAGATAACGAGTTTTGTTCCTCGCTCTTTTTCTT
This sequence comes from bacterium BMS3Abin03, assembly GCA_002898075.1. Lineage (GTDB taxonomy): Bacteria > Bacteroidota > Ignavibacteria > Ignavibacteriales > Ignavibacteriaceae > BMS3ABIN03. Next base: position 7,859 of record BDSV01000104.1, on the reverse strand, counting down.
TTGAAGTTCGTCTATGTTTTTAGAGATTCTTTCTTTCTGATCTTTTTTAGCTTCGATTTCAATTTTAAGGTCATCTAATATTGAAGAAAGTTTTAATCTTTCATTCCTGATACTAACAATTTCAGAACGTACATTTTTCAGCACTTCTTCCAGCCGCGCCTTTGTCCATTTCTTTTCATAGACCTCATGAAGCTGGTTTTTAAGCTCGGTATTTTCGTCCTGTAATTCTTTAAGTCTTTTTGTATTAAGGATTGACATTTATATCTCCTAAAATTTATCCCCTAAGTAAAAGCCCTCTGTAAAAGTGAACTGCTTCTATACTAATAACTTAATAAAGCTACTTGAAGTTAATTATTAGTTGAACAATTTTCAACGTTTATGGTACAAACAATAATAATTAATTATTCTACTGCAAAATATAAAATGTGCACTTAAATTGATATAACTCGATTCAATAAAATTAAAGTTCGCCGCTTTTATACTTCTGCCTGAATCTCACTTTCTGGAACGAGCGTTCGATTATCAGGTCGGCAAGTGCTGCGGGAATATACTCCCGGTTACTACCTGCAAAAAGCTCATTCAGCTTATCTTCATTAACATCTATCCTATAAAGAATGCTAATGAGCGTATCATATTTGCTGTCTAAAAGATGAGCGAGCTTTCGAGTCAGATAATATCTAAACCCCTCCAGGTTTTTGAAATCGCCCGCAGGAATCAGTGAATCCGAATCACCGACAACAAAGTAATTTGAAATAACCTCCGTGACATCACTTAGCTGTATGCTCCCGTCTTCCATACGAGAAACCCTTTCTGTTAAAAGTATTAATTGTTTTTGATTGCGCTGAAAGAAATTTTATTGTTTATAATAGTTACTAATCTAAAGCTTCCATAAGCAAAAAATGGTGCCGCAAAAACATCTATAGTATAATGCACATGCTGTAAAAGAACCGATGCGCCGACAACTACCGTACTTATAATAAATATTACTTTTAAATATTTTCTTTCTTCCAGTAAAAAAAGCAGAAAAAGAGTTGCCGTATGCCCGGAGAAAAACAGGTCCTTGGTAAGGATATCGCCGCTTCCTAATAGCTGCACAAAAGGATCATTAAGAGGAAGAATATTTGCAGGGGCATCAAAAGGAGTTACATACATTGCGGCGGTTCTTATAATTACAAGCAGTGAATAACATTGCAATGCTTTAACAAGCATTATTGGATTAGGTATAAAGCTTATCACTGCAATTAACAGGGATAAATAAATTAATGCAAACGTAAGCCATGTCAGATCGACCGGGTTGAATAAATTTAGCACCGGGTCGGGTAGAACGATGCCTTGCCTCACTTCAACATAAGCAAGAAATTTCGGGAAAAATATTAATACAACAATCAGTACTGTAAAAGTGCCAACAGTTACATAAATATTTTTTTTGTTGTTGAAGAATTCTTTCCAGCTCATTATGTTAAATGCAAATCACCTTTAGATTAGAAATTAATGTTGTTCAAAAAATACGGGAGCATTTGTCTCCATGTTGGCCAATCGTGCGGCATATCATAACCCCATAAGTCAAGCCAATGCGGAATTGCCTTTGAACTTAGAATATCGGATAGTCTTCTCGAAGCATCCGGGTCTTCGTATGAACCCTGACCGCTTGCAATGATTATTTTCCTGTTTCTTAACATCGTTAATATTTTCTCGTCGTTCCAATGAGGCAGATAATCAACCGGCGAATTGAAATAACAATTGTCATCATAGTAACCGCCAGCGTAAGATTTAAGATCGTAGTTGCCGCTCATTGCTATTGTACCGGCAAAAAGATCCGGTCTTCTGAAAAATATATTTGCAGCATGCAAAGCACCGAGCGAAGCTCCCGTTGTAATTATCATTGTAGTCTGCGAGTTTTTATCTTTTATAAACGGCACAACCTCTTCGGTTATATATTCATTATATTGCTGATGACGTATCGCTTTATCAGATGGATGCATATTCCCGTTCAGCCAGCTTTCGTTGTTTATGCTGTTTATTGAAAACGCTTTTAATTTCCCGTCGTTTATTAACGGTGTAATACTATCTATCAATTGAAATCTTTCGTACTCAAGATAATCGGCAGCAGCGGTAGGAAACATTAAAAGAGCATAACCGTAGTGCCCGTAAACGGCTATCTCCATTTCCTTATTCAGGTTAGAGCTATACCACCTGTGAATTTCTCTTTGCAAACAGCCACCTTTGTAATTATTGATTCGACATTGTATTTAGACTAACTCAAAAGAACTTTGTATACTTTTGTGTCTTCATGGCTGAAGCAACGAATTCATTCGATATGAAAAACTTTTATTTGCCACAAAGATTCACTAAGAATTTCTACTATTGCAACAGCCGCTTAATTAATAACCAACTTAATGAGTTAATCGTTTCAGAAGATATTTTTAAAAACAAAAAAATTAACCGGTCAACTTGGGTAGATTAATTAACACTGGAAACAAATGCAGATTCTATTTTTTGTCGTTTTCCCGGAGATCTTTTACCAATCCGGAATACTTTTTCTCAATCTTAAACCCAAACTTATAAAAATATTCCGGTCTGAAAAATCCCGTGGTAACATATTTTAAATGTTCATTCCTCATCCTGTTAAAAAGTTCATTCATTAAACCCTCGCTAATTCCCTTGCGACGGTATCTATCGGACACAACAATCTTTTCCATATGCACTGTTTGATCATCCGCCCTGTTATAAAATAATCCCCCGATAATAAATCCTCTTTCCGAAATAGCAACAAGAAAATTGTGCGCCGGTCTGAAGTGAACATCTAAATTCGATTCAAAAAATAATTGATGCAGCCGCGATATTTCTTTGGGAGAAGTAGGGCTTCTTATTAAAAACGGGTTGCTGTCGTTATCGATTAGTTGTACGACGAGATTCGAAACATACTCTTCGGTTTTTACATCTAGCAGGGTTGCCGAATCGGTTGGTTTCAGATACGGGTAGCCGAGTCTCGTTAAGAAAAATCTTTCCTTTTCGCTCAGGTTAAAATGTGTTTGCAATGCCGAAATAAGGTAAAGCGTTTCATCTTTTGTTATGGAACCGGTATGCTGTTTATGCGCAATTTCTCTCAGCGCATTTTTAAACGTTTCCTGCGAATCGATGAAAGCCGTTTCCATAAAAAACACCGTGCGGGTTGAAGTGTGGCTCTCTTCGAGTTTAAAGAGGTGGTATGTTTCGTAAAGCTCGTAAAGCATTTCTGCCTGGGCGGTAAATGCCGCATCTTTATTTAATTCAAACCAGCGGTGAAATCTTTTAATAGCAAAGAAAAGTGATTTGGGTATATAACCGTTAAGCTGAATATTTCGTATGAACAGGTTCGTTCTTTCTAAAACAATTTCTTTATCGGGAAAGAAGCTGCCGGTTTTAAGCTCCACCCTGAATTGTTTCAATAATTTTATTCCTTTAGCTTCACCACCGACTTCCATAACACCCGAAAATATATAATTCCAGATTGATTTTTTTTCGAGGAACGGATATTTATCAACAGTTTCCTTTACAAAAAGCATATAAAAATTCTTGAAAAAATCTGCTACCGAATCGGACTTAATTCTTTTAGAAACCGAATAAAGTAATGTGCCTGTTTGATAATCATGAGTGGGAATAGAAATATTTTCCGGGAGTGGATTAGCCAGCTCTATTTTATAGTTTGTCAATTTCCAGAAATTCATGTAAGCCGCCGCTGCATTCCACACAAAATAGGGCCAAAGGTAATACAACCTTTGTAATTGCGCATCTTCGCTTGTCCTTACAGTCTTCTGAATAAATTTCTTAACGCTTTCTCTCGGTACAAACTCCTCGGTCCATAATTCATATTCATCCCAGTAGCCGCCGAATTTCGGCAGCAGCCGCTCGCCGGTAATAGTTGTTGCAGGCAGTATTAGCCATTTAATTTCCTCCTGTATGTGTGCCGGCGGAAGGTTACGTGCAAGATGAATTGTTATTTCGAATGCACCCTGGAAACGGGTTTGAAGTGTAACCCTGTAAATTGATTTATACGGTTTGGTCTCGAGGTGGCTGACCCAGACTCCGCCGGGAAGAATGTTATCCAATCTTAAAAGCACACTCTTAGAAAAAAGAAATATAGCTTCTCTTAAAACAGATGTTTTTATCAGGGCGTTCTTCATTCTTAACCGGTCCTCTGCGTCGATACCATCTTCGAATGTTAATACATCCTCCCAGCCATATTCATCGCCTGTTTCCATATCGACGGCAACGGTTTGGTTTTTCCCAAGCCATTCCCTCAAACCGGCTTTTAGATTATTTAATGTTTTCTCTGCTTTTTGTTTTAACTCTTCCGAATCGCTAAAGACCGCATACCGCATAATAAATCTTCTTACGCGCTTAAAGCTTGTGGGATGATTAATACTGTATGCCTCCAGCAAATCAAGCAATGATGCAACGGGCGTTTCGTTAAAAGGTTTTTGCGCACCCGGTTTTTCTATTTCGGATTTTAGCAGGTGCTCGACCACATCGGGTATCTCTTCGCCTCTTCTTGTTTCAACCAGGTAGTCTATTATTCCCTTATTAATAAAGTTATAATTTAGTTTTAAATACTGCTCAAATATTTTTTCAAACTTATCTTGTTTCAATTTTTGTGCTGCCGCTTTAAATAAGCTGCGTCTTGTATCGAGCAATTGTGTTAAGTTAGGTCGTAAAGTAATTTCGAGGGCTAATTTGTAATGATGAGTCGTATCGTCGCTCAGTATTTTTTGCAGAAAACTTATTGCAATTGCATGATCATCTGTATTTTCCGACTGGAGCAGCAAAGCGGATAAGTGGAGACCGTTTAGTGATATTTCCCCGTTGATATAAATTTTTTGCAGTTCTTCTTTCAATTTGTTTTCGGAAGGAAGACTACCGGCAGTTGAATGGTATTGCAAATTTACTTGCGCAATATTCTGCCTGTACCATTGAAAGATTGCTTCACCAGTAAAATCCAACAATTCTTTATTGCCAAGCCAGTAAAACGGGTTTGTAAAAAAAGTTTGCATGTCCACAAAACGTGAATCGATTTTATAGACAAAACTCCCGATACGAAAAAGGTTCTGTTCGCCGGAAGTCTTTTTAATTGTTAATGAAGAATGGATTTTGGGTATTTTAATTCCATCATCTTTCGGTAAAATATCTCTGTTTAAACTTCCCTTCTCTCTTAAAAACCATGTAGGAATTCTTATTTTGGCATTTCCCGCAGCAATATTTATATAGCTGCGCTTATACATAGTACTAATTAAATCTGAAAAGTTTTTATCTATTACGTTTCTTTTGTAAGTTCCTTTGAGAGTCAACTCACCTTCACCGGCAGAAAATTCCCGGTCGATTATTCTGAAATCGACTATTCTTTCGAAGGGGGCAAGAAATTTATTTACCGTAACAACCAGCGATGAAAAATATTCCTGCTTCTGCTGTTCACTCATTTCTTTCAGCGGCACATTTTCCGATTCGTAATCCGGATAAATCAACGCGGTGTTAAATGGTTTATGATCACCGACGAGAAACACCTGCTTAACACTATCGAATTCATTGAAGTAGTTTTCAATTTTCTGCGGAGCTATCGTTTCGCCTTTTATATTTTTATATATCTCTTTCTTCCTGTCGACAATTTCTATAAAGCCGTCATCATCCATCTTCATTATGTCGCCTGTAGGCAGCCATTCGTCATTCGTAAAAGTTTCTTCTCTGCCCGTTCCGAAATACCCCATCATTACGTAGTGACCTTTAATCAGTATTTCTCCGTCATCTGCAAGTTTTACTTTAATTCCCGGAAGGGCTTTTCCTAAAGAGTTTTCTTTATACTTTCCGGGTGGAGTCATGGTTATACCGCCTGTTGCCTCCGTCATTCCGAACCCGCTCATAAGTTCGATACCGTATGTCTGGAAAAATCTAAATATATCGGGAGATAGATAACCCGCAGCCGAAAGCCCCCACTTTAACATACCGCCGGTTGTTGCTTTAACCGCATCTGATATTTTATCTTGTTCATCCATTTCAAGATCGACGTTATCCGAAATGAATTCAAAAAGTTGAATCCATTTTTTAGGAATGCTGATGAAGATTGTCGGTTGTACAAGCTGCATATTGGCTATCATAGTATCGAGTGAAGGGTTTTCCATAAAGCAGTATTCTGCACTCCAGAAAATACTACCCATCATCTCTAGCCATCTACCGAATGTATGATATAAAGGAAGGTATGCGAGGAACCTGTCCTCTTCGCCTATTTCGGGAAGAGCCATTGCACGGCAGAAACGCTTATAAACAATATTCATCTGCGAGAACATTATTCCTTTGGGCTCGCCCGTTGTGCCGGATGTGTACATGATTGTAGCAAGGGAGTTCATTTTGATTTTACTTTTCAATCTGCTAAGCTCGTCATCCTTAATTACCTCGCCCTGTTTAATAAACTCGTCAAACGAGATAACCCACTCTTCGGCGCTTGTACCTTTCAGTAACACAACCCGCTTCAAATCAGGCAGTTCATTTCTTATCGATTTTATTTTTGAAAGATATTTTTCGTCATAAATAAACAGTAACGATGATTTAGTCTGACTAATTATGTATTTTATATGTTCGGAAACGGAATTTGCAGGTATCATTACATTTACAATTCCGTTCGTCAGGCATGCAATATCGAGGATCGGCATTTCGGGACAGTTCTCAAGGAGAAAAGTAACTTTTGTTTCATCAACATTTTCATCGCGAATAAGATTATAAATTGATCGTGCAAATTCATTTACGCGCTCATTAACTTCTTTCCAGCTAACGCTGGTAACTTCTTTCCCCCTGATTATTTTGAATAAAGTTTTATCTTCGTAATCTCTAACCCTCTGTCTGAATAAAACATCTAAATTATAATTGCTTATTTTTATTAAATCATAAACAAGAAATTCCCACTTCTTTTCCTCATATATTTTTATTAAGAGCGATGAATGTCTGAATAAATTAAGATATTCATGAATTATATTTCCAAGGATTACCTTCGGTTTTTCCATTTGTTTTGATTGAAGATATTTTCCCCATTCGTAGAAAACGGCAGGTTCTATTTTATTCATCAATCCATCGGCAAAGTTGTCCTGGTTAACGATTACAAAATTTTGCAGCCAGGTTTCTGACGCATTATTATCCTCCCCAACTAAATCATCCATAACATCGGTGGAAAAAGCTTTTATAAACCGGGCATATAATTGTTCTAATTCCTTCGTTGATTTCGAAGCTTTACCGGCAAGAAGTTGTTCGTGCAGCGAAGTGATCAAATTATTTTTTTCTTTTAATGGTTGTAAACCCATCTCGTTTCCAAAATCTGTTTAGTTGAATATTAAAAAATAAAGATTAATTAATTATAATAGGAGTGTTACTAACCAATACTTTTGGTTTAGATTCAAAACAGGGCTGAGTAGCGTGAGTAAATAAATCGTATGATTTAATTCCATATCATAGGAGATTCAAGAGAGCATTTGTATTTTTTTGACAGTGACGTTTAATGTAGTAAAATGACTGAATGTTTAATCGGGTTACTACCAGCAAAGCACTTATTATTTTTGCATATATTTTTTACTTTTTTTAGGATTTTCACGCTTTTGAATAAACGATTTTGTAATAATGTTTGACATTTTAAAAATTATTCTCGAAATTAAAAATATTATTAGGCGGGAAAATGAAATGGGTAATTTTTTAACTAACAATATTTGCTATAATTTCTTCTCTCTCTCTCTCTCTCTCTGTGTGTATGTGTGCGGGAAAGCGGGAGGGAAATATGTTGAAATTAATTCCACTCCTTTGTTTATTTCAGTATGATACTTTTCAAAAGTTCATACAGGCATTCAATC
>BDSV01000103.1 GCA_002898075.1 bacterium BMS3Abin03 | reverse complement strand
TAAAATTATAATTTAGATTTTAAGATAATTTTTCTAAAAAAAATATACATAAATCCTTTTCAAATATTATAAATATTACAATTGTCCGACTCAATAGTAAAGAAGTAAAACAATTTATTTATTTCTTAAATAGCCATGTTCGTGTAACGGAGTTTTTAATATTTTTAAGAAACCCGTGTGTCGTTTACCTGTTAAATTAAGATGTTTATAAACTTGTAATTTTGTCCAATCTTCAATAAATGCCCAAATAATACAATAACCCCAAATCAGTCCTACATAACTCCATGGAATAGACGGTACGAAGATACCAAATCCAACTATAGCAGCCGCCAAAACTTGCGTTCCAAGAATCGCTAACAAAAGTATTTTTGCCGGATAAGGTTTTGATAAGAACGGTCGTTTGGTACGGACAACAAACAATGTCATATGTCCTGCAACAGCTAATTTCAAGTAGATAAATGACTGTAGATGGGCAACATCTAATCCAAGCCATAACTTGGCAATAGCCAGCAGTAAAAATGTTTCGATAACTCCCAAAAGTCCTAAAGTAGTTGAGAGTGTAAGAACGCGGTGCATATCCCAGCGCACCGGTTTCGGATCAAGCCAAGTATTGTCATATGCAATGGTCATAATCGGCAGATCGTTAAGAACAGCAAGTAAAATTATCATAACTGATGTAATAGGGTAAAAGTTAAATACCATCATTGCCAGCACAACAAAAAACATAATACGGATTGTTTCGGTAATTCGGTAGATTGCATAAGAATTCATCCGCTCGAATATCATTCGAGCTTCCTCTACCGCTTTGGTAATAACCGAGAGACCGGGAGCTGTTAATACTAATGCAGCGGCAGCCCGGGCAGCATCGGTTGCCCCGCTAACGGCAATACCAATATTTGCCTGTTTTAGAGCAGGGGCATCGTTAACCCCGTCCCCGGTCATGCCCGCAATATGACCGCGATCCTGCAATGCTTTAACAATTTCGTATTTATGTTTTGGAAACACTTCTGCAAATCCATCGGCTTGCTCTATTTTCTCAAGCATTTTTGATGAAAGATCTTTTTCATCTATGTCATCCTTAAAAAACTCACTTGCTGTGTGAATATTGGTTTTAAGTCCCAGTTCCGAGGCAATTTGCTTTCCTATTGCTGCATTGTCTCCTGTAACCATCTTAACTTCAATACCATGTTCTTGAGCACGTTTTATCATACTTGCCGAATCTTCGCGCGGCGGATCGAATAATGGTAATAATCCCAAAAATTTCCAATTGTTGTTTTCATCGGTTCGAGCAACTCCAAGAGTACGGTATCCTTTTTTAGCATATTCATCAACTTTAGTTTGTATGCTTTCCACTTTTTCTTTAGGAAGATTGCACATATCAAAAACGACTTGCGGTGCTCCCTTTGTTACCTTAAAAGAAGTTCCGTCTTTTGCTGTGATATCTGCTTCAGTCCTTTTATGAACCGGATCAAAAGGAAAAAATTTCTGCTGATTGTAGGTTTCCAAAACTTTTGGATCCGAAAGACCGGCGATGACCGCTAAATCAATAGCATCTTGATTTTCAGCTTTAGATGCTAAAGCCCCTACAAGAATAATCTCCTGCGGATCATCCACACCGAAAAGTGCAGGTTCTCCCAAGGTAAGCTTATTCTGTGTTAAAGTTCCGGTCTTGTCCGAGCATAAGATGTCCATTCCCGCCATTTCTTCAATCGATTCTAACCGGGTTACAATGGCTTTTTTCTTTGCAAGCACCATTGCACCGATAGCCATTGTTACAGAAAGAACCGCAGGCATAGCGGCCGGAATGGCTGCGACTACTAAAATTAAGGTAAATTGAATTAAAGTAAGAAGGGAAGAAGCTCTGAAAAGTTCATCGATAACAAGAATAGCGGCAAGTCCCAAACTCAAATAAATCAGGTAATCCCCAATCTTTAAAACAGCTTTTTGAAAATGAGATACGGATTTCGCCTCAGATACGAGCTTGGCGGTTTGTCCAAAGAAAGTGTCTTTCCCCGTTGTGGTTACCAACGCCACCATTTCTCCTTGTTTAGCAATAGATCCCGAAAAAACAATTTCTCCAGCCTTCCTGGTTACCGGCAGCGACTCACCGGTTAACGCAGATTGATCGACGCTAAGGTAATCACCTTCAACCAATTTTGTGTCAGCGGGAATAATGTCGCCGGGTCTTATTCGTACAATGTCTCCGGGTACTAATTTTGAAGAGTCTATTTCCATCCATTTGCCGTTACGTTTGGCGCGGCCTTTCATAGCCAATTGTTTTTTTAAAGCTTCAACTGCACTGGCAGCTTGATGTTCCTGCCAGAAGCCAACGGAAGCATTGAATAGAAGAAGGAATAAAATAATAAAAAAATCGGGCCAATGCTGAATAGCGGCAGAAAGAATTGCTGCAATTTCAATCATCCAGGGAATAGGTCCCCAAAAGTAAGATAAAAATTTGAGCAGCGAGCTTTCTTTTTTTTCTTCAAGAGCATTTGGACCGAACTGTTTAAGTCTATTATCAGCTTCTTCTTGTGATAGTCCGTTTTTGAGATCGACATTAAGTTGTTTTAAGCTTTCTTCAACCGTAAGTTTACTAAAATCAATTTGGGAATTTCCTTTAGCCATATTTACTCCTAGAATTAAATATATTTAATTTTTATTT
>BDSV01000102.1 GCA_002898075.1 bacterium BMS3Abin03 | reverse complement strand
AACAAAATAAAGTTTAGCTTACTGCTGTCCTAAATAAATTTTATAATGAATGTTTATTTCGTTATATAATATTTTTTAAATAATTATTTGCAACGTTGGAACTCAACCCTACCCTTCTCTTAAAAAGAGAAGGGATTATTAATATTCAGTTCTTTTTATTAACATTCTGTCCAACATTATCAATAAAACGATTTATTGATAATAAGTCTCTCCTCGTCGTGGCAGACGAAGTCTGACAGATCTTTTCAAGAGAGACCTGCCTGCACGAAGCCGTTTCGGCAAAGGCAGGGATTAGAGAGAGTTCCCTATATTTTGGACAGATGTGCCTTATTATTAACAGTTTTGAATTTTATGCGGTCAGCTTGAGTAAACTTATCTTTATTTCAAAAAAAATATTTCGTATATTTTTCTTACTTTTTTAGAGTGAACTGATATATTTTTCTATATATTTTATCGGCAATAAATAAACCTTTATTATACCTAACGTTAGTTCAGATGCACGATGGATAAATTTAATAACAATTTCTCAGAGAACATCTCTTTTCCTTTAAAAGATAAAAGATGGATGATATATATCTTAGCTATAATGGCAATTCTCGTTTCTCTTTTTTTCCCATCAATACTGTTTCATAATACTTTCCAAAATTCACCAAGCATAAAGAAAGTCTATATTGCCGCAAATAATTCCGAAGCTTTGAAAGAAATCATTAAAGAATTTAACGAAAAGAATAAAGGAAAAATTGAAGTTGAACTTGTGGACTTTAATTATGAAAAATTCTCGACAAATAAGAAGAAGGAACTTATCACGAGAACAATGCGATCCATGAACGGAAAAATCGATATTTTTTCGATTGATCAAATTTGGGTGCCGAGAATAGCAAAATGGTCGGAAAACCTGAGTGAATATTTTACTGATGATGATTTATCGAAACTGATAAAACCAGCTTTGGAAACAAGCATCTATAACGGAACACTATGCAGCATTCCCTTATTTTTAGATTTAGGAATAATGTATTATCGCAAGGATCTGATTTCGAAAATTGATAATTACAAAAATTTCGAGAAAAGATTATCACAAGGTATAACGTGGAAAGAATTATTAAATGTATCGAAGCAGCTAAATTCGAAATATTCATACGTTTTTCAAGGCAAAAACTATGAAGGGCTAATTTGCAATTTTTTTGAATTCGTAGGGGAGGACCTAATTTCCAACAATGCAAATCCCTTCAGATCATTTAACGATTCTAAAATTATTTCTAAACTTATGTTTATGAAAAATTTAATAAAAAATAAAGTGGTTCCGAAGGAAGTTTTAAATTTCGAGGAGGCAAGTTCTTTTCGCTATGCAATCAAAAATGATATTCCTTTTTTTAGAGGCTGGTCAACAATTTATAAATTAGTAAAAATATCAGACGAAGACACTTCGAAAATTAAGTATTTGGGAATAGCGCGGCTGCCCAAATTTGAATCTGAAAAATCCGTATCAACAATTGGGGGGTGGAATTTAATGGTTTCAAAGTATTCTAATGTAAAAAAAGAAGCGGTAAAATTTATTAAATTCACAATGTCACGCGAAGCACAGAAAATTCTTTATACAAAGGGTGAGTATCTGCCTGTTATTAAAAGTATTTATTCCGATAGTTTATTCATAAGTAAACATCCAAGATTAAAATTTTATTCGGCTCTATTAAAAAAAATAGTTAGAAGACCTTTTATAGAAAACTACACACGGTTATCCGATATCCTTGCATTTTATATCCATGCATCTCTGGCCAATCAACTAAAAGCAAAAGACGCATTACTTAATGCTCAAATAGATATTAATAAAAGTATAAAGAACCAATACTAATAAATTGGAAAAATTATGAATATACTTAAAAGAATTCACTTTGAATTATATCATATTACAATTCTTCTGATAATAATAATTCTTTCTCAAGTTATTCTTTCATATATAAATGTTAAATCGATCGAAAATGTAACACAAAAATCGATTAGTATATACAAATGGCAATCTGCTGAAAGAATTGCCGATTTAACAACCACAACTCTCGAGCTAATTGTTCAGCCAATTTATTCACAATCTATAAACGATGATTTGAAATCGACAATAATTGAATCAATCGATTACACTTTTACTCAAGAAAAGATGCAAAAAAATATTGATGATATTTGTCTGTTAACTATGGATGAGAATAATAATGTGCTTTCTCTTCAAAACGGAGAAGAAATCTTTAATTATCTATCAAATAGAATTTCCCCTTCCGATAAAGAAGGAAATAACAGGGAAATAGCAAAAGCATGGTTCAAACGTTCTTATAATAATTTATTTAGAAACGAATCTATTTCCACACTACAGGAAGGTAATTTTTCATTTAATATATTAGTGCCTTTTTCAAAGCATGGCGAAATTGTAGGGGCTGTTTATATGAAAATTACCCCTAATTTCGATCATATAATTCAAGCAATTATCGGCTCATATGATATAAGCGGATCTTTTGTTTCGGCAATTATCCTTTTAACTTTATTAGGTATGTTTTTTATTACTTCATTCCTGGTTAGAGAAAGAGATACTGCTCAAAAATTATTGTTTTTGAATAAAGAAAAGCAGATTAGAGCAGAAACAGCCACGCAGAAAGAATTATTTTTTACAAAAAGAATTTATCATGCACATCATAAAGCCGAAAAAATAGTGGGCTTTATCAAACAGGATTTATATAATCTTAATAATAGTAATATAGAAATCATTAAAAACCGTATGCTTAAGTACTCGAGCTTTATTGGTCGTGTTATTTATGACATAAAGACTTATAATCCCCCGGTAAATGTAATCAGGAACCAAAATTTTAATTCGAATTTAAATGAAATTATTATATTTATTGTAGATAATATTTTTAAAAGGGTTTTTAAAGAAGGAACACAATATAAATTCAACCTGGAATTAGATGATAAAGTACCGATACTGCGAATAAATGAATATGTGATCTGGCAAATGATCGAGCCATTAATACAAAATTGTATAGATCATAATAAAAAAAGAAAAATCACAATAAATATAAAAACCGTATATGACGAGAATAAGCAGAAAATATTCTTATATATTTGCGATAATGGTGTGGGAATAAACGAGGAATTACTTAAATATAATAATATGGGAATAAAAAAGATATTTACCGAAGGTACTTCTTCGAAAGATTCATCGACAAATTCCGGTTACGGATGTTATATTGCATACGAAAGCTGCAGAATGTGCGGTTGGAAAATAGATTTGATTAACCAAAACGAAGGCGCAAAAACTATTATTGAAATAGTAGTTTTATAAGAATAAAATGAAACGAGCATGAAAAATCAATTTACACACAAGCCAATGATTATAATGCGAGTTCCGTATGACCAAAACAATAAATTATAATCATATGAAACCTACTAAAATAAAGTTGCTCATAATAGAAGACGAAGAATACGATGTAATGAGAATTAAGAATACTCTGAAATTATTGGAGGATAAAATTGAAATAATCGAAATTTTCTCGACAGGTTTAGATGCAATTAATTTTTTAGAAAAATACAAAAACAAATGTGATGTGATAATCCTGGACTATCAAATTTCCGGCGGACTTTATGGTAAAGATTTGATAAAAGAAATTAAAATGATCGATAATTCTTTGCAGATTATAATTATTACCAAAATGACTATCAATCAATCCGAACCTGAATTTGCGAATGATCTGATTTCTGACGGAGCTTTCTGGTTCGGGACTAAAAACCCAATGGACATCGAAGATTTCATTTATCAGCCAACGGATTTTATTCTGGCAATAATGAACGGTTATAACAAAAGATTGTTGGAGCTTGAGAAAAATAGCCTGGAGAAAAAACATAAAAATTCTCAAAAAAAACTGGAAGATAATCTACAAGATCAAATGAAAAATTGGCAGATTATTGGTCAATCCAGCGCATTTCAAAATATTCTTAATTTAATAGAAAAATATGCACCTATAGATGCTAATATTCTGATTACAGGTGAATCGGGAACCGGTAAAGAATTAATTGCCAGGAATATTCATTTTAAAAGCCGGAGAAAATTAGAAAAATTAGTTACAGTAAATTGTTCGGCAATACCATTCGATTTAATAGAAAGCGAATTGTTCGGTTACGAAAAAGGCGCTTTTACCGATGCGAAAAATGAAAAGATAGGTTTGTTTGAACAAGCAGAGGGCGGTACTTTATTCTTAGATGAAGTAAGCGAATTGCCATTAAAAGCCCAGTCTAAATTATTGAGAGTGCTTGAAACGGGAGAAATAGATAAAATCGGCAGGAAACATGACATTTTTGTTAATGTAAGAATTATAGCTGCAACTAATAAAGATTTAACAAAAGAAATTAATGAAAATAAATTCAGAGAAGATATTTTTTATAGATTAAATATTTTAAATATTCATATTCCTTCTCTTAAAGAAAGAAAAAGTGATATTAATTTACTATTAGATTATTATCTAAAAAGATATCTAAATAAATTTGAATTGGGGGAGATTGATTTCACACCGGAAGCCAGAAATTATTTGCTGAATTATAAATGGCCGGGTAACGTTAGACAATTAAAAAATGTTATACAGCGAATGGTTTTGTTGGCAGATCGATCGATTGATCTCGATATTGTAGAAATGAGTTTAGGTGTAAATACCGTCTTCAATAAATTTAAAATCACGTTACAAACCGACGATAAAATTGCAACTTTAAAGGAAGCTGAATTTGAATTTAGAAAAAAATATACACAGTTCATTCGCAATAAAACCTCAACAGATGCCGAAGCTTCTAAATTATTAGGCATTGCCCCTCCCAATTATTACAGATTATGTAAAGAACTCGGATTAAAATAGATTCGACATCGTATTTGATAAGTCGATTATATATTTGATAAGATATTCTGCTTTATAACATTTCTTTTTTCCCTTCGTTTAACTATTAAAATCTTATTTAGCCCCTAAATAAAACAATTATATTCTGTTGCTAATTATTATGTATTTGGCATAACTCTTGTCTACGCATTATGCTAACTAATATTATCATTAATAAGCAGGAGGTAATATGCTCATTAGAAGAGTTACACTTTTTTTATTTATTCTCTTATCCATAATTATTGTTCCCAGTTCAATAATTAATGCACAAGGTACAATTAAAGGCAAAATAGTTGACCAAAAGGGAGAAGCATTAACTGGTGCAAATGTTTTTTTAATTGGAACAACTTTAGGTGCAGCAACAGACCTGAACGGAATGTATGTCATTAAGCAAATTCCAGCAGGAACCTACAACTTAAAAGTTAGTATGGTTGGATACAAAAGCCTGGAATTTAAGGTTGAAGTAAAAGATAAGGAGACACTAACAAAAGACGTAGCACTGGCTGAAGATATCTTATATTTTGAAAGCGTGGTTGTTACCGGTACCGCTGGCGGTTCAGGAATAAAAAAGAAAGATGCAAGTTTTTCTATTACTACAATATCTCCTCGCGATATTGAGCGATTAGGACCTCCAAGCACGGCTGCGGCATTAGATTTAGTTCCCGGTGTTTGGTCAGAAAGTTCCGGTGGAGTAGCAGGTGCAAACATTTTCGTAAGAGGTTTGCCGTCCTCGGGAGATGCGCCTTTTGTAACTATGTCTATCAACGGTGCTCCTATTTACGGCACTCAAACGCTTTCATTCTTCGAGCAAAGCAGTATATTTCGCATCGACGAAACGGTAGGGTTTATTGAAGCGTTAAGAGGCGGTCCAAGTTCGGTATTTTCTAACGGTGAATCGGGTTTAACCACAAACTTTAATCTATTAAAGGGAACTGATCAAACCAAAGGAAAAGTTAAGTACAGCACCTCAGATTATAGCAAACAAAGAATTGATGCAGTTTTAAGCGGACCAATTTCCGAAAGGTTTTACTATATGGTCGGTGGTTATGCCAGAACTTCACCCGGAATAAGAAATACTGAATTCAATTCGGAAGAAGGAGGACAATTCACAGTACAGCTTACTAAAGTTTTCGACAAAGGAGTTGTAAATGGATTTGCAAGGGTTACTAATGACCATGGACAATGGGTTTTGCCTATGGCTCTTGCTACCGGTAATAATTTGGGTACATTTTCACCGCTTGGAAATGCTACACGTTTCAGAACTTTGAGAATCAATGCACAGGGCGATAGTGCTCATTATGATTTTTCAAAGGGTCGCGGATGGAAAGGAATTATAAGCGGGTTGAATTTTGATTATGGTTTGGGCGGAGGCTGGACAGTTCGTGATAATTTTTCATACACTTCCGGGCAAGCTAATACTTATGGGTTTGTACCAAATGGAAGCCCTATGGAAGTATCTGATTTAACTGCAAAACTTGGAACCAGTTCTATAAAAACAGTCGGCGGCAAAACTCTTACATCGGGTTATGTTCAAAGTTATGGACATTGGGTAGTAGAAAAGCAGCTAGAATCTATTATTAACGATATAAGTTTAACTAACGAATTAGGTAAGCATAAAGTCACCTTTGGTGCATATCAATCGTTCTGGTCTTCGGAAGATTTCTGGACGCTTGGAAATCAAATACTTGTTCAAAATGTTACAAATGGCGATGTTATTAAAGATGTTTCGCCCGATAGTGTTGCCGGAAGTTGGAACTATGGTCTTAATGAAGCTGGCGATTCGAGAATGTTTGCTGTTTATGCCGGTGATTCGTGGCAGATAACAGATAAAATAAGATTGGATGTTGGCGCACGTTATGATTTCTTTAATCTTAATTTTACATTAGATCACGGCGCATTTCCAGATGGAACAATCGATAAGATAGCTAATCTGGATGGGAAAGATTGGGCTGGAACAGGCGCTATTAACTATGCAGTGAATAATAATTTAGGGGTCTTCATTCGAGGATCAAAAGGTTCTTTATTCCCGAATTTCGACCAAATTAGAGATGGTGATTTATATCACTTGACGAGCGGGGATGTAATTAGGGATGCTAATGGTAATGTTTCAAGTGTTAAAGGAACCGTAGAACCTAATATATTCAATCAGTTTGAACTAGGTGTTAAAATTGAACAAGGACTTTATAGTTTATTTATTACGGGTTTCTTAAACACTGTTGAGATTTATGATGGAGATATAGGTGCCACAAGAATAGCAGCGCTTTTAAAAACACGAACTGTAGGTGCTGAAGTAGATGCCGGGTTAAGCTTAGGTTCATTTAAGGTAAATCTTATAGGAACTTTTCTTAATGGAAAAATAACGGGATCCGAGAAAGCTCCTGAAACAGTAGGAAACAAAATCTGGCGTCAGCCAGACGTGCAATTGCGTCTTGCACCAAGTTATAATTTTCAGCTTAGTAAAAGCGTTAGTGCAGCAATATATGGAGCAATTAGATATGTAGGAAAACGCTGGAACGACAGAGATAATTCATATCAATTGGATTCGTATTCCAAATTAGATCTTGGGCTTGATGTATCTACATCAGGTGGATTAACATTTAATCTTAGCGGTAATAACTTAACTGACTCCCACGGTTTAACAGAAGGCGATCCTCGTGATCCTACTTCAAAAAATGGTCGTCCTATTTTTGGTCGTTCCATAAGATTTTCGATTGGAGTAAACTTCTAATTTGTTTTAATGGGCAAAGACTTTATGTCTTTGCCTTTTTTATTAGTTGTTTTCAATAATTTTGGGTTCAAAGGAAAAATACAATGTCCAATTGGAAAATCAAGGTCTCGTTATTCTTAAATTATTTTATTTTTGCAATCCTTTTGAACACCGTTGGAATTGTAATTGCTCAAGTAATTGACCAGTATCAAATTAGTAGAATAACTGCCGGATCTTTAGAAGCATTTAAAGATTTATCTATTATGGCAGCTTCATTTTTAGTTGCTTCCTATGTTCCTAAAATAGGATATAAAAGAACGATGCTAATCGGTTTATTTATCGTAACGATCGGTTGCATTCTTATAGCTTCAATTACTTCCTATTGGGTTACTCCTTTACTCTATATTTCAGTCGGATCAAGTTTTGCACTTATTAAAGTATCTGTTTATTCCACATTAGGTTTAATTACAAAGAATCAAAAAGAACACACCAGTTTAATGAATACTCTTGAAGGTATCTTCATGGTAGGTTCATTATCCGGTCCGATTTTTTTCTCCTTGATGATAAACACTAGTAAATGGAGTGATACTTATTGGATTCTTGCTATACTTTCTTCACTAGCGTTTTTGTTGCTACTATTAACCGAACTCGATGAAAGTAAGGTACATCAAAAATCGGAAGAATCCAGCTTTTTTGAGATGTTTAAACTTATAAAATCCCCCCTTGTAATTGTGTTTATCTTTGCAGCATTTCTTTATGTTATGATTGAACAAAGCTTAGGAACATGGTTACCTACTTTTAATAAAGAAATTTTCAGCTTGTCTGCTGCACAATCCGCATTATTTCTAAGTATTTATGCCGGTTCAATTGCAATAAGCAGGTTCCTGGCAGGATACCTTTCAAAAAGATTCTCCTGGTTTAAGCTTCAATTATTGTATCTGATTTTAGCCGCATCTTTAATAGCTTTTGTTCTTTTAAATTCGATGGGTGTAAAATTTGAGCCGTTTGAATATTGGTTTCAAGCCCCGACTCTCGCTTTTGCCCTCTCGCTTATTGGATTTTTTCTCGGACCGATTTACCCGACAATATGCTCGATTGTATTGAGTAAGCTCCAAAAAATTCATCACAGTTCAATGACGGGGTTAATAATTATTTTCTCAGCATTAGGTGGAACAACCGGTTCGCTCATCATCGGTTTGATTTCTGATAATTTTAATATTCATACGGCATTTTATTTCCCGATTATTCCTATTTTATTGTTATTGTTGGTTCTAATTCCTTATAAAAGAATATCTGATAAAATTGTTATAGAAGAAAACTCTAATACCGTCTAATGAAAATAAAAGTAAAAATTGGTTCTACAATTTCTAATCTGCTGAAATGTGCAGATACTAATAACGATAAAAAAATTACTGTAGATGATTCTTGTAACAAGGTTTTTAAATTAAAATCTGTTGAAGGAAATTATTTTGAAATTTCCGGTATATATTATTTATCGAATTTGCTGCAGGAATTAATTTTACTAAAAGATAAAGGATTTAATGCTGCAGAAATAGAATCCGGGAAAATATTCGAATTACCGGTTTCCAGAATTTCCAGAATGATAAAAAATTATTTTTGGGACGGATTGACAAGAACTCTGGATAAAAACGGAATAGAAAAATTATTAACCGACAATAAAATAAATTCTAAAAATAAAGCTGTAATTTATACACCCCATGATGACGAACTTGCGTATGAATATTACAGTAATATTTCAAAATCATTAAACAACTCATTCGATGTTGTAAAACTTAATCCGATAATTACAAATGAATATTTTCAAAAATTAAATAGTAAACCCGGAATCCTAAGTTTGGCTTTGAAGAAAGGGAAGGATAAAAATATTCGAAGCGAACCTTTTGTTGTACCCGGCGGACGATTTAATGAGATGTACGGTTGGGATA
>BDSV01000101.1 GCA_002898075.1 bacterium BMS3Abin03 | reverse complement strand
GGTTATTGTATCGGTAATGGTTACTGTTACGTTCTGTGTTGTTAGCTGGTCATAGCTGTCAAAACGGAGATGTATAATGTAATGGTCGTTTGAGAGTTTTTCTACAGTAGCTTCAACGCCAAGTATTGCAGGATCATTACCGCTAATTGCTGTGTAAAGCATATCTTCATTTCCTGTGTAATTTACATCGAGCGGATATCTTAGATTTGCAATGTTTGGAAAAATACTGAATGCCGGAGGAGGATTGTTCACAACAATATCACCACCGAGAACCAATTTTACTGCAGCTTTTACAGAATTGGGGATAGCGGCGTAGCCAACCGTTAGCGAAATGATTTTTAATGTGTCTCGTCTGCTAAGCAAATTTTTCTGCCCTGAAAAAAATTAACGAAATAAATTTATCAAATTTTGTTGAGTAAATAAAGTATTTCTATAATTATATATACACTGAAAATTACCGCTTTCGGAAAATATTCAGAGGAAATATGGATTTTTTTATTTTTTCCCGTCTGCTTTAGCTGGCAGATTGGGGAAATGATTTTGTTAGCATTTAATTCAACCACGCTGTGGTTGTTATGAACGAGTTGTGGTTTCTTTTTGCTATTAACGTTCAACACCTCCGGTGTTGTTAGTAAAATTATCAGTTGTTAATTCATCAAAACTTCAAAAATCAAAAATCAGCGTTCCTTGTTCGTAAATTAAAAATAATTCGTGGAAACAGGTGTACGCTTAGAAATTATCAACGTTATAGGGGCGACCAAACTGGTCACCCTATAATTAAAATAGGGTCACGAAGCTGGCGCTTCGTGTTACAATTCTTATTTGAATTATCGAATATAAAAGAAAAGTAAACAGCATAAGCGCTTCTCTACCTGCCGCTGATAATAGCGGAACGATAATTTTCATCATTAAAATATAAGAAACTGACCGGCGAGTCAGAAAAACTGTGTTCCGACTTTCAATTTTACTTTTTCTTAACTATATTTGTCCAACTTTTTACAAACCAAATCAGTTAAATAATGCAAAAACAATACGATATAGCAATTTTAGGCGGCGGTCCAGGCGGATATGTAGCTGCAATACGTGCCGGTCAGCTTGGATTTAAGACCGTTGTAATCGAAAAAGCCAATTTAGGCGGTATATGTTTGAATTGGGGCTGTATTCCAACAAAATCACTCTTAAAAAATGCGGAATTGTACGATTCGATTAAAAATCACGGTGCGGATTTTGGAATTACTGCTAAAGAGCTAACTTTTGATTTCAACAAAATTATCCGCCGCAGTAGAAATATATCCGACAGAATTTCGAAAAACGTTGAATTTTTAATTAAAAAGAACAAAGTTGATAGAATTCGCGGGTTCGGAAAATTTAAATCAAAAAATGAACTTGAGATTTTTGACGAAAAAGGCACAAAAATCGATTCCGTTAAAGCAGGCAAAATAATTATCGCAACAGGTGCTCATTCAAAAACAATTCCTGCAATTCCGGTTGATTTCAAAAACATAATTACCAGCAAAGAAGCGATGATTTTACCCGAGCAGCCCGAAGAACTAATTGTAATCGGTGCCGGTGCAATCGGTATTGAATTTGCTTATTTTTATGCTATTCTCGGTACAAAAGTTACCGTAATAGAAATGCTCGATCACATTCTTCCAATTGAAGATGAAGAAATTTCCAAAGAACTCGAGAAAAGCTTTAAAAAACGAAAAATAGACATTTTAACAAAAGCAACCGTTAATAAAGCAGTATTAAAAGGTAGAAAAGTTGAAGTAACAGTTTCGGTAAACGGGGAAACCAAAAAACTTACTGCTGATAAAGTCTTATGTGCGATTGGCGTTACAGGAAATGTTGAAGGATATGGGCTGGATAAATTAGGCGCTGAGATTTATAAAAATTCAATAAAAGTAAATAAAGAAACGTATGAAACCAATGTGCACGGAATTTATGCAATCGGAGATGTCATTGGTCCGCCATGGTTAGCACACGTTGCATCTCACGAAGGAATTCGCTGCGTCGAAGGTATTAAAGGATTGAAAAATAAACCGATCGATTATAACAATATTCCCGGCTGCACATACTGTCAGCCGCAGGTTGCAAGCGTAGGATTTACTGAGCGAAAAGCAAGAGAAGCCGGCTACGATGTAAAGATAGGTAAGTTTCCATATATGGCAAGCGGAAAAGCATTTGCAGTTGGTGAAAGAGAAGGTTTTGTAAAATTAATTTTTGATGCAAAATACAACGAGCTTTTGGGTGCACATATTATCGGGGCGGAAGCGACTGAACTGATAGCAGAGGTTGTTATGGCAAGAGAACTGGAAGCAACAGCCGAATCGATAATGAAAACCGTTCATGCACATCCAACTTTAGCCGAGACTATTATGGAAGCTTCAGCGCAAGCTTTAGGTGAAGCAATACATATTTAAGTTGTATAGAAAGCAAACATAATGTCATTTCCGTGAAAACGGAAATCTGCTACGGTGGATGAGATTCCTACTTTTCCCGATAGAATCGGGACAGGCAGCGGGAATGACAAATAAGTTAAAATTTTTAATTTAATCAGCATTGTGACGAAGAAAAAACTAACATATTACAATTTAGGAACGATCGATTACAAAGAAGCATGGAATTTACAGAAAAGAATCTTTGAACAGCGTTATAAAAATGAAGTTGATGACACTTTGTTGTTGCTTGAACATTCTCATACATATACTTTGGGTAAGACCGCCGATAAGAAGAATCTTGTAGGAACCGATGAATATTTGAAGAAGAATAACGTATCTGTTTACAATATTGACCGCGGCGGAGATATCACTTACCACGGTCCCGGGCAGGTTGTTGGTTACCCGGTAATTAATTTAAATAATTGGGAACGGGATACGCACAAATATCTGCGTGCGCTGGAAGAAGTAATTATTAAAACCTGCGAAGATTACAACTTAAAAACCGGGCGGGTACCTAAATTTACGGGCGTATGGATTGATGACAGGAAAATTGCTGCAATAGGAATAAAGGTAAGCAGATGGATAACGATGCACGGTTTTGCTTTTAACGTAAATACCGATCTGGAATTTTTTAACGGAATTATTCCTTGCGGAATAAAAGATAAAGCAGTGACATCGCTTCAGAAAGAGTTAGGTAAAGAAATAAATTTAAACGAAGTGAAAGAAAAATTGGTGTTTCATTTTAAAGAATTATTTAATTACGATGAGATCGTCAGATTAAAAGAAGAAGATTTAACTTTAACCGAAATTTTATGATTCATCTATTTATTTGTTTAAAGCAATCAAAAAATAAAAATTATGATCATGTCATTTCCACGCAAGTGGAAATCTGATTTATGTTTAAACTTTTTGGATTCCCGATTACATGGGAATAACAATAGTAATCATTTTAACGGTTTGTAACGTTTTAATAATGGATTTAAAATAAAGCAACTTACAACTTTATAAACAATAAAGGTTTTTATGGCTAAAAAGAAGTCAACTGTGACAGGCGGAAAACAAAAAATGGAAAACATTAACACGGGTAGCGGAAAAGGAAAAATCTCCGCCTCTGTTGAAAAAGTGATGAAAGAATTATCGAAAGAGCAGCTAATCGATGTAATGAAGACGATGCTTACATCGAGAGCAATCGATCATAAAGCGATGAACTACTTACGGCAGGGTAAAACATTCTTTCATATTGCCGGTGCAGGTCACGAAGCAATTCAAGCGGCAGTCGGTCTTTCTCTCGATAAAGACAACGACTGGTTTTTCCCTTATTACAGGGATATGACGCTTGTGCTTTATACAGGTGTAACACCCGACGAAATTTTTCTTCAAACATTTGCAAAAGCTGATGATCCTGCAAGCGGCGGAAGACAGTTACCTTCGCACTGGGGATCGACAAAAAATCATCTCGTATCGCAGTCGAGTCCAACGGGCACACAGTTTTTACAGGCAGTCGGTACTGCTCTAACTTCTAAAAAAACCGGCGAAAAAAGAATTTCTTATGTGAGCAGCGGTGAAGGAACAACCAGTCAGGGTGAATTCCACGAAGCGGTAAACTGGGCAAGCCGCGAAAAGCTTCCTGTATTGTTTGTAATACAAAATAACAGGTACGCAATCTCCGTTCCTGTAGATGAGCAAAGCGGCGGGAAGGGTCATTCTATTGCTGCGATGATGGCTGGATATGAAAATCTGAAAAGAATTAAAGTTGACGGCACAAACTTCTTCGAGTCTTATGAGAAAGTACGGGAAGCGGTTGATTACATTAAAAGTGGTAAAGGTCCCGTTTTAATAGAGGCAGAATGCGTGAGGCTATTATCACATTCCTCATCTGATGATCAGAGAAAATACAGAACCGAGGAAGACATAAAAAAAGATTCGATGAACGATCCAAATGAAAAGATGAAAAGTTATTTAATTAATGCCGGAGTTTTAACGGGTGACGAATTTGATGAAATCCAAAGCAAAATAGTTGATGAAATAAATGAATCCTCCGATAATGCGATGAAACATCCGGATCCTATTCCGGAAAATTCAGATAAATATATTTTTGATGAAAGCGGTTTCAGAGATACTTTAGATTATGAATCGAACAAACCGGCGGGCGATAAAATTGTTATGGTAGATGCTATAAACCATGCTTTGTACGAAGAGATGGAACGAAACGATAAAATGTATATTTTCGGTGAAGATGTTGCCGATAAAAAGGGCGGTGTTTTTACTGCAACAAAGGGCTTATCAACTAAGTTTGGTGATGAAAGAGTGTTCAACTCACCGCTTTCCGAAGCAAGCATTACGGGTGTGGCAAACGGTATGGCTTTAGCCGGGTTAAAACCGGTCGTCGAAATTCAATTTGGCGATTATATCTGGCCAGGTTTCATGCAGCTCCGCAACGAAACCGCAACTATGCGCTATCGGTCGAATAATGCCTGGGCGACCCCGGTTGTTACAAGAGTTGCTGTTGGCGGATATATTCACGGCGGCTTATATCACAGCCAGAATATCGAAGCGATTTTTGCACACGTTCCCGGTTTATTTGTTGCTTACCCTAGTAATGCTGCAGATGCAAAAGGTCTCTTAAAAACTGCCTGCCGGATAAATGATCCCGTCATCTTTTGCGAGCATAAAGGTTTGTACCGTCAAAGTTTTTCATCGTCGCCCGAACCGGATGAAAACTACCTTGTTCCGTTTGGTAAGGCAAAAGTAGTAAAAGAAGGTAGCGATCTATCGGTTGTTTCTTATGGCTTATCTATGTGGGATGCTGTGTTTGCTGCAAAACGGCTGGAAGAAGAAGGTTATTCAGTTGAAGTAATTGATATCAGAACAATTATTCCGTTGGATGAAGAAACGATTTTTAACTCGGTGAAAAAAACAAATAAAGTAATTGTAATTCATGAAGATACTTTTACGGCTGGATTTGGTGCCGAAATAGCTGCAAGGGTTGCCGATAATTGTTTCCAATATTTAGATGGTCCGGTTAAACGGTTGGCGGCTCATGACTGTCATATTCCGTATTCGCCAATTCTCGAACCTGCTGTTCTTCCGGGCAGGGAACAGGTTTATAAGGCAATAAAAGATTTATTAGAATTTTAATTAGGGAGCTTTAAGAATGGAAATTGTAATGCCCAAAATGGGCGAAAGTGTTAATGAAGGTACCATTATTAAATGGTATAAGAAAATAGGTGATAAAGTTAAAAGAGATGAAGTGATTTTTGAAATCAGTACGGACAAAGTCGATACTGAAATCCCGTCTCCCGCAACTGGAACAATTACGGATATTAAAGTTAATGAAGGTGATACCGTAGAAGTTGGAACTGTGGTTGCAGTCCTCGAAACAAACGGTGAAGCCGGACCGGGAAAAAAAGAAGGCAGCACTACCGGCATTCAAAAATCATCCGAGGTCGCATCTATTGATGAAAATGTTGATGCGGAAAAACAAGCTGCGGCAGCTAACGGAATACTTGAGGTTGCAATGCCTAAAATGGGCGAATCGGTTATGGAAGGTACGGTAATTAAGTGGTTCAAAAAGGTTGGGGATAAAATAGACAGAGATGAACCTTTGTTTGAGATCAGCACTGATAAGGTTGATACGGAAGTTCCCTCACCTGTTGCAGGAACAGTTGCAGAAATTCTCGTCGCTGAGCAGGAAACTGTTGACGTGGGTACGATCGTTGTTAAAATTGCTGCGGAAGGCGGAACTGAAGTTCAACAATCTTCCCCGCAGGAAACTGTTCGGCAAGTTGAAGAACAAGCTGCCGCAGCAGTTTCTATGCACGATAATTTTTCAGGTGCGCGTTTAGGAATAAAACAGGAAAACGTAAAAAGTAATAGATTTTATTCGCCTCTTGTTTTAAACATTTCACAGAAAGAAAATATCAGCTTTGCCGAATTAGAAAATATTCTCGGAACCGGACTGAACGGAAGAGTGAGTAAAAAAGATATTCTTTCCTATATAGAAAAAAGGAAAGCAGGGAAGGTAAAAGTTCCTGCGCAAAAACAAGCAGTTGCACAAACATACACACCTTCTGAAAGTGCGGTAATTCCGGTTTCCGGTGAAGTAGAAAAAATACCGATGGATAATATCCGTCTGAAAATCATGGAACACATGGTTGCAAGCAGAGATACATCCGTACATGTTACCTCTATGGTTGAAGTTGATATGACTAAGATTGATAATTTTATACGCGAAAATAAAGATGAGTATTTTAATCGGGACGGCGTTAAACTGACTTATATGGCATTTGTTGCCGATGCATGTGTTAAAGCACTAAAGGCATATCCGCTCGTGAATTCTTCGATAGAAGGAACCACAATAATCCGGAAGAAGTATATCAACATCGGCATTGCTGTTGCGGTTGAACCAACAGGATTGATAGTGCCGAATATTAAATCTGCCGATCAGAGAAATATTACAGGTTTGGCAGCCGCTATAAGCGATCTTGCTTACAGGGCAAGAAATAAAAAGCTTACTCCGGATGATATTTCGGGAGGAACATTTACAATTACCAATTTCGGCGTATTCGGTACGGTGTTCGGTCTGCCGATAATCAATCAGCCGGAAGTTGCAATTCTCGGGGTCGGCGCAGCGATAAAAAGACCTGTAGTTGTTGAAGTTGACGGAACAGATGCAATTACAATTCGCCCGATAATGGCATTAACCCTCTCGCACGATCATAGGTTAATAGACGGGATGCTGGGAAGTTTATTTTTAAAGTATGTAAAAGAAACATTAGAAAATTTTAATCCGATATCTGTATAAATAATGTTTAAGCGATAGTTGTCATTTCCACTGCCTGTCCCGATTCTATCGGGAAAAGTGGAAATCTCATTAATATTTGGAAATTAAGATTCCCTTTTTCAAGGGAATGACACAAGATGCAGGATTTTGTAGACAGATATAACTTATCGTAGCTGAATTTGAAACACGGTGTTAAACCCGAATGTTAATAGGAAAAATTAAATGAGCAGAATAAATCAACATCAAAAAAATTATAAAGAGCAAATAGAGAAGACAAAAGTTCCTTTAGGTAAAAGACCGGGTTGGCTGAAAATAAAACTTCCGGTTGGTGATAATTATAACGAAGTCCGTAACCTGATGCGCAAACAGAAACTCAACACTGTTTGTGAAGAAGCAAACTGTCCCAATATTGCTGAATGCTGGAATCACAGGACTGCAACATTTATGATTTTAGGTGATGTTTGCACGAGAACCTGCGGATTCTGCAACGTTAAATCCGGCTTGCCGGCTGAGTTAGATTTGAATGAGCCGGGAAGAATAGTAGAATCAATAAAAGAACTTAATTTGCGCCATGCAGTCATTACTTCGGTAAACAGGGATGAACTGAAAGACGGCGGAGCTGAAATATTTAAAGAAGTCGTTCGCATAACAAGAGAGCAGGTACCTGATTGTACGATCGAAATCCTGATCCCTGATTTTAGAGGCGAGAAACATGCTTTCGAAATAATTATGCAATCTCCTCCGGATATTCTAAATCATAATCTGGAAACTGTTAAAAGATTGTATCACGCAGTAAGACCACAGGCAAAATACGAGCGTAGTTTGAATCTTATTAAATGGTTTAAGGAAAAAGGATTAAAGACCAAAAGCGGAATAATGATTGGAATTGGTGAGAAACCTGTAGAAGTTCTAGAATTAATGAACGACCTAATTGAACACGGCTGTGATATTTTAACAATCGGGCAGTATCTGCAGCCCACAAAAGAACATCTGCCGGTGGATAGATTTGTCACTCCAGAAGAATTCAACATGTATAAAGAAGAAGGATTGAAGATTGGATTTAAGATTGTTGAATCATCACCGCTGGTTCGTTCGTCGTATCACGCAGACGAACAGGCAAGAGCCATGTTTTGATTTTTAAAAATCAGAATAGTTACAACTTTTGCTATTTTAAATAATGAGAATTTAACTTTAGTATAATAAGAAGAAAAAACTGTTTCTCAATCTGTACTTTTGTAGCACAGATTGGTAATCTGTGCTATACCTTTTACAAATTGGTTTTCGGATTTTGGTTTTATTATAAACTCACCTTTATCTTATCTTCACGCAAAAGTCGCATGTGCGTCAACTTAATTGCCCCGACTTTTAGAGTTTGTGTGAAAAATACAAATTATCATTAACACCGGAATTCATTCCGCTGAAATTAAGCGAAAAATGCAACTTTTTTGTAACGGTTTTAACCGTTTTACTAATTTTCACACAGTCTCTTTAAGTCGGGGAACTTGTAAGCCCAAGTTAATTATGGCTTTAGCTGCAACTCTTTATTCAGTTTTGGCTAAAGCCAATAGTCCGTTAGTTAATTTAATCCACGACCTAAAGGTCGTGGCAATTCAATAAAATTGCATTTTTTCTGTTGATTACTACAACTTCTTTATTAATTGAAACTTTATCAAGAAGTTTAGTAAGGTTTGCTCTTGCCTGTGTGTATGTTAAATGAATCGACATTGTCTAACCTGTTTTTATTGTACAGGAATGATGTACAACTAAATTTTTCCATTATCAAGTTAAAAAATATCATAAATTAATTCAGGTGTAATTTAGATCAACTGATCTTCAGCTTCTGTTTCTTCGATACTTTCAGTATCATAATTCCTTTTCCCCGTACTTTTTTCCAAACGTTCGACTGCTTTGCAGACAGTGCTAAACATTTTGTATCCGTCATCGACTAAATCTCAACTGATTTACCCGAAAATTCGTCATCATAATTATTATTATTTTCTTAATATTGCAGAAAAGAATAAGACAAAAATTTTATGTATATTTTCACCCGCAAATTGTTAAATTTTCCCTTGGAGTGAGGGAAGTATAAGTAAAAGTCAATTATGGTTTTATATTCTTTTTTAATGAAAAAACATATTTCACTTATTCTAATCGCATTCTTCAGCGTCGCCTTTATATCAAACCCCGGCGATGATGAAAAAAGATTCCCTAAAAAATTAGATGACGATAATTCCAAATACACTAATATTGGAAACATAGGTTTAACTGTTACAAATTTCGGCACTTTCGGGCACGGATTTGTGCTCTGGCCTGAGCAGCCGAGTTGTGAGTATCCTTTAGGTTCCGGCATCGAACATCTATTTGACGGCGGGCTATGGGTTGGCGGCTTTATAGCAGATGACTCGCTTGGAAATGGTAAAGTCGGACCATTTGTAACAACCGGAGCCGTTGACGCATCTTCTGTTTCAGCGCGCGGCGGTGGCTTCGAATATACAAATGCACCCGGTTCTATGATGCTGGAGCGTTCTTCACTTTTCGATTCGCGGTTCTTCAGTCCCGAGGCTATTTCTCACCAGGATTTTGTAGCAGATTATACCGATACTAATACAGTTTTATTAAACGGTGAACCGATAATCGATCATAAACCGCTCGGGTTTACCGTTCATCAGGAAACTTATGCATGGAATTTCCCCTTCGCAGATTTCTTTGTAATTTCTAATTACTGGATAAAAAATGTAACTCAAAAATATCTCGACAGCGTTTATGTTGGCTTATGGAATGATACCGTTGTACGAAACACCCGAATAACCGGAAGACCTTCGGGAAGTGCATTCTTTAATAAAGGCGGAAACGGATATAACGATTCGTTAAAAATTGCTTACGAGTTTGATGCTGCCGGTGACCTCGGATTTTCGGATAGTTATATTGGCATCCTATTTTGCGGTTCCGAGCCGAATCTTACGGAATATATTCCTTCTGGTGTGTCGGATTCAATTCCTACAGCTAATTTTGTTAGCTGGCAGTTCCGCAATACTGACGACCCGAACTTTTTTGCCCCTCAAAATGATAACGACCGGTATAATAAAATGAGAGGTTTTTTCGGCGGCAATAATCGCTGGAAAAGCGGTATTGATCCCGATCAAATTAAAGGACCATCTAACAGGTCGATGCTGATTACAAAAGGACCTTTCAGGAGTATTGCACCGGGAGATTCTATTAATGTTGTTTATGCTTATGTTTGTGGAAAGAAGTACGGGCCCGATCCGGCAAATCTTGATACCGAAGAACAGAAGAAAAATTTATATTCCAATACCGATTGGGCTTTGAGAGCTTATTTTGGGGAAGATAAAAACCGTAACGGTATTTTAGACCCCGGTGAAGATTTAAACGCTGATGGAAAAATTACGAGATACATTCTTCCCACTCCTCCAACTTCACCTATTGTTAAAGTAATTCCCGGAAATCAAAAAGCAACGATTTACTGGGATAAACGTGCAGAGATTTCCGTCGATCCTATCTCAGGTAATGAAGATTTTGAGGGCTACCGGCTTTACAGAACACAATCTGGTTTCGATTTAACACAAAGCCAGGATATACTTAATTCACTGGTTATGCTGGCTTCATTCGATAGTGCTGCAAATGGTATTGACTTTGATACCGGCTTTGAATTTGTCGAATTAGATGAACCGGTTACTTTCCGCAGTGATACTACAAAGTATTATTACAAATTTGAACTAGACAACCTGCTGAACGGCTGGCAGTATCTGTTTGCGGTAACTGCGTTCGATGAAGGCGATCCTTCGAATAACCTCGAACCGTTGGAATCGAGTTCGCTGGCAACGCTCGAACGAATTTTGCCGGGAACACCTGCAACCGAAGACCCGGATGTGGAAGTTGGTGTTTACCCTAATCCTTACTACGGTGAAGCTTACTGGGACGGCAGCTCGGAAAGATTAAGAAAGATTTATTTTTTTAACTTGCCTTCCGAGTGTGAAATTACTATTTATACACTTGCCGGTGATATTGTAAAACGAATCGAGCATAATCAGGAAAGCAACGGCTCCGATATCAGGTGGTTTGAAACTTTTGCGAGCGACGGTAAACAAAAAATGTCAGGCGGTGAGCATGCCTGGGATTTAATTACTGATCACGATCAGGCAATTGCAACAGGTATGTATTTGTTCTCGGTTAAGAATAAACGGAACGGCGAAATTAAAACAGGGAAATTTTTAATAATTAAATAATAATTATATAAGGAGCAACTTAAATGAGACGACTTTTACCGCTTTTATTTTTCCTCGCATTTAGCGGGATGCTTTTTGCACAAAGTTATCCTCTCGTTTCTATCGAGGATATTCAGTATTTACCGGATTCTGTCTTAATTAATCAGGGAGATCAGCCATCACCAATGTATGGCGATACTGTTGTATTTCGTGGTGTCGTTATGGTAAGCCCTCTTGTTGATCCACAAAATGATAGAAGAAGAATTATAGCTGCTGCTGGTGGATGGTCAGCTTATATACAAGATGATAGTGGATTCGTTTATGATAATTTTGACGGGATTTTTATATTGCAAACAGATACAAGTGGTGCAGCAGCTGGAACATTTTTCGATTTAGTAGATACTGCACAGGTTGTTAAATTCACAGGTGTTGTAAGCGAGTATTATACTACTACAGAATTTTTTCTTTTAGTCGATCCAGTAACTCCAGTTGATATTCTATATCAATTACCAAAGAGACCAGACCCCATTGAATTAAGTATTTCTGATTTTATGGATAACGGGCAGTTAAATCCCCTCGCCGAAAAATATGAAGGTGAATATGTTATTATTAGAAATGTAATATCGAGTGATAGAAATATCAATACAGGTACTTTCAGAATTAATGATGATCAAAGTAATTATATGTTTATGTACGATCAGTCAGGTTATTTTACATTAAGAGGACATAGATTAACCGGCTTAACAGATTACCAGCCTCCTGTTGATGGCACCACAATTAATTTTATTCGTGGTGTAATTCAAACCAGAACAGATGGGTATTATATAGCACCATTATATCCCGGTGATATTGATATTTCTGCAACTCCTCCGGCAATTACCGGAGTAAGAAGAAGTTCCGGTGAAGTTATGATCAACCAAACTGTTGATGTTTCGGCTACTATCATAGACCTCGACGGCTGGGTACAGGATGCAAAACTTTATTATCGTGTCGACGGCGGAAATTTTAATGCAGTGCAAATGGAGCAGGATGTTACCGATACTACAAAATATAGCGGTACAATTCCCGGTATTGCAAGCGACTCTTCTTTGGTAGATTATTTTGTTTGGTCTGTTGACAATGAAGGACGTGAGGCAACTATTCCTGCCGATACGAGCAGACCTGTGTATTTCTATTTGGTGCTCAACAGAAATGTTATTATCCAGGATGTTCAATACAATCCGTTCGGAACCGGTGTTAGCGGTTACAATACCTATTACGTTACTCTAAACGGTGTTATCTCAGCAGACACAACCGACTTTCCGGGCGGACAAGTAATGGCTTTGAGAGTTTATATGCAAAACGGTGAAGGACCCTGGAGCGGAATTAGAATAGGAACAAATGGTGCACTCGGAAACGATGTATTAACATTAAATAAAGGAGATAATGTTACAATTACCGGTTTGATAAGCGAACCAACTGCTAATTCAAATTATCAGGTGACGAGAATCGATAGCGTTACGCAGATCGTTGTAAACACAACAGGTAATTCGCTTCCTGATTTTGCCGATGTTGAAACAGGAACAATCGGCTTTGATGAAAACGGTGCCGTAGAAAAAGAGCAGTGGGAAAGTGTATTGATCAGATATAACAATTTGCTTGTAACGGATGAAAATGCAGACGGTCCGCCGAATAACTTCGGTGAAATGCTTGTAGATGACGGAACGGGTGACACACGCGTAGAGCTTGAAGACGGAAATCACGATTATGGGAACCTTTCCGACCCGACCCGGCTGTATTATATACGAACCGGTTCAACTTTCGATGCGCTGTCCGGCATTCTCTATTATTCGTATGGTAACTATAAGCTGGTTCCTAGAAACGATGATGATTTTGTAGGGTTTGTATCGGATGTTAGCGGTAACGAAAAATTACCGGACGAGTATGAATTATCGCAGAATTATCCTAACCCGTTTAATCCTTCTACAACCATCAGGTATGCATTGCCGGAAGGCGGTGATGTTACGCTTAGAATATATAATTTACTCGGTCAGGAAGTTAAAACCGTGTTAGATAACGTTCAGCAGTCAGCCGGTATCCATCAGGTTGTATTTGATGCATCTGATCTGCCGAGCGGAATATACTTCTACAGTTTCCGTGCAAACAATTTCGTTCAGGTTAAAAAGATGATGTTGTTGAAGTAAAAATTGGATCAATAATTTAATTTTAAGGTGTAATGCCGGACTTTACATCCGGTTTACACTTTATATTTTTTAATTATGTGTAACTACTAAATTTTATTGCGGATGAATAAATTTTTACTATCACTCTTAATTATATTTTCTCTTTTGTTAGGAATAATTTCCTGTACTGAAGAAGGTGTGAACAATCCTGCAGGCAACCAGCCGCCGAACACAGGGTTATTCCTTTATCCCGATAGTACAATCCTTCCGCAGCAAAGCAGGTTAACAATTCATTGGTGGGGAGATGACCCCGATGGTTTAATAGTAGGGTTTTATTTCTCATGGGATAATGTTGAATGGGAATTCACTGCTTCAAACGATAGTTTATTTGCATTACAGATAGGTGCAAGTGATTCGACTTTCACCTTCCGGGTTTCCGCTGTGGATGACGGCGGAAACGGAGTTTATGATAATAATATTTTTCAAAACGGAATTGATTATGGACCCGAGCCGTTCATAGACCAAAACGGGAATGGTGTGTGGGATGATGGTGAATTCTTTTATGACATCGGTTTGATAGACCCTACTCCCGCTGAATTTGATTTCCCTTTGCGAAATAGTGCGCCTACCATCGAATGGAACGAACTTAGTTTCCTGCCCGATACATCGTTTCCTGTTATGTCGTTTAGCTGGATTGCCGATGACATAGACGGTATCGAGACGATCGTTAATATTTATATTGCTTTGAATGATACTGTAAATGCTTCT
>BDSV01000100.1 GCA_002898075.1 bacterium BMS3Abin03 | reverse complement strand
AATCTCTAATATAATAATCTCCTATATTTTGAAACTTAATTTATATAACTAAAAGATATTCAGTCAAGTCAATTTTTCAATTTTTATGCATTTTACTATTTTTATTAGTCAGCTTACATTAATAAAATAACACGGTAAAAATACATTTAGAAAATATTATTCTTTATATTAAAATCAACTAATACCAATTATACCATTTACAAATTAGTTTTCTGATTTTGGTTTTATTATAAACTCACATTTATCATCTCTTGAAAAGAGAGTTTGTGGTAAAATCCGAAAATCAATTAAAATAGTGTATATCTTTTATTCATCCTTAACAAATTTAATGCCTTGTATTTTTTGCTAACTTCTTTGTTTTCATCACTTAATAAAAGTAAACATAACCTTTTACTGTTACAAAATGAAATATGTGATTCAATTATATCGGTATTAATTCCAACTACTCTTATAATTCCCTTTTCACACCGGTTGATGTTTTATTTATAATTTGCTAATTGTTTTGTACAAACCGGTAAATCATCTTTTGGGTAAAAATCAGCAGAATGTGTTTATCTAAAATATTTAGAGTTCAAATTCATCATTATATTGATCCGGCAGAATAAAATTCCGGGCAACTTCGTTTACTATTACAACCCTAAAGCGTCTTTATTTTTCCTTAAAGCTTTTATACAGAACTCTATATGCTCTTCAAGCGGTATGCCTAACTCTTCAGCACCGTTTCGTATGTCTTCCCTGCTAACCGCTCTAGCAAACGCTTTATCCTTCAGCTTTTTCTTAACAGATTTTACTTCCACTTCATCTACAGATTTCGACGGACGAACATAAGTAACAGCAGTAATGAACCCTGCAAGTTCATCGCAAGCAAATAAAACTTTTTCTAAGCGTGTTTCTCTTTTTACACCTGTATAATCTGCATGAGATAGAATTGCTTTTCTAAATTCTTCACTGAATCCCTTTTCTTCTAATATTTCAGATCCTTTATACGGATGATCTTCGGCGGTTGGATACATTTCATAATCAAAATCATGTAACAGAGCAACATTGCACCAATATTCAACATCTTCATCAAATTTTTCCGCATAAGCTTTTACACATGTTTCCACTGTAAGAGCGTGTTTAACCAGACTCTCACTTTTAGTGTATTCATTTAAAATCTGCCAGCAGGCATCACGATTTTTTTCAATACCTGACATTATATAACTCCAAGATGTTTAATTCTCAACAGGATTGTATCCCGGACAAAGATCAGCTAAAAAGCACTCGTTACATTTTGGTCTTCTTGCAATACAAATTTTTCTTCCATGCATAGCAAGCCAGTGCGACAAATTAATCCAATCTTTTTTGGGAAATAATTCCTTTAGTCTCTCTTCTATTTTATCGGGATTTTTAGAATTAATAAAGCCCAAAAGATTTGATAATCTTTTAACATGCGTATCTACCGCAATAGCCGGAATGCCGAATGCATTACCTGCAACTACCGAGGCGGTTTTCCTACCCACCCCCGGAAGCTTTGTCAGCATATCAAAGTTACCAGGTACTTCACCATTAAATTTTTCTGTCAGGGCAGAACAACATTGTTTAATACTTTTGGTTTTCTGCCTGTAAAAGCCCGTTGAATATATGTCTTTCTCTAATTCTTCGTTAGATACTTTCAGGTAATCTTTTGGTTTTTTATATTTTTTAAAAAGATCCTCTGTAACCTTGTTAACACGTTCATCGGTACACTGGGCAGAAAGTATTGTTGCAATTAATAGCTGAAACGCCGTCCTGTATTTCAGCGCCGGTTTAACAGACGGATATGATTTTTTAAGACGATTTAAAATTTTAATCGCTCTTTTCTTTTCTTCTTTATCAATCATCTTTATAAAATCTTTCATCTTTTATCATTAGTCTTTCAACAGGTTTATTATTTTGTATATGACTTTCAATTATTTCATCCACATCACTTTCTCTAACATTCCCATACCAAATTCCCTCGGGATAAATTACCACAGTTATTCCAAATTCGCAAGCATCCAGACAACCTGCAGCATTTGCACGCACGGTTGAACTAAATCCCTTTAATTTCAGACGATTCTTGAATAGCTGGCGCAGCTCTTTGCTTCCTTTTTCGGAGCAGCATCCACGCGGATGACCGGTAGGTCTTACGTTTTCACAAATGAAGATATGCTTATCGAATCGTTTCATTCTGAATAGAATAGTAAAAAAAATAAAGCGAACAACAGTTCGCTTAAAAATGTAGCGCGTACGGGATTCGAACCCGTGATCTCCGCCTTGAGAGGGCGGCGTCCTAAGCCACTAGACGAACGCGCCTATATAAATTCCTTTGCCAATAATTTCATAGAACTATTATATATACACTATTTTAATTGATTTTCGGATTTTACCGTATACTCATCTCTTTTTAAGAGATGGATTTAGAGCTCGTCCCGAATTTATTTCGGGGGTGAGTTTTTAATATAACCAAAATCCGAAAATTATTTTGTATAAGATACAATTATCGTACCCGTACGGGATTCGAACCCGTGTTCTCCGTCCCGACCTCCCTCGGGAGCGGCGTCCTAAGCCACTAGACGAACGCGCCTATATAAATTCCTTTGCCAATAATTTCATAAAACTATTATACAATTATTGTACCGCGTACCGGATTCGAACACCTGTTCTCCGTCCCAACACCCGTCGCATGTGCGTCAACTTAAGGAATATTTCCTAAAAGATGACTAAGAAAAAGTGCAATTTTATTTAATTGCCACGACCTTTAGGTCGTGGATTCGTGGATTAAATTAACTAACTGACTATTGGCTTTAGCCAAAACTGAATAAAGAGTTGTGGCTAAAGCCATAATTAACTTGGGCTTACAAGTTCCCCGACTTAAAAGTCGGGGCAATTAAGTTGATACACATGCGACACCCGTCGGGAGCGGCGTCCTAAGCCACTAAACGAACGCGCCTGTATAATATTGCTGTCCCGGTAGGGCTCGAACCTACACTCTTCTGATCCAGAGTCAGACGTGTTGCCAATTACACCACGGGACAATTAAATTATAATTGCTGTCCCGCCAGGGTTCGAACCTGTCCCGATAAAATCGGGATGATCCAGAGTTCCCGCAATTGCGGGATTGCTGATTACACCACGGGACAAATTTTATTATCGAAATATATATATGCATTTATGGAAATGCAATTAAGAATTTGGTATTGCGTCTTCAGAGGAAATTCAACCTGAACAAAGGTTATTTGTAAATTTAACTATTTATTTTATGTAGATTAATACTTAATATTAAATACAATAAAATTTATTATTCAGAATGAAATATTTATTCACTCTTATATTATTTTTTCTGTTAAACAGTTTTTGCGCGGCACAACAATTTCAGTATGAGCGATCATTCGGAAACTTTAAAAGCGCAACATCGTTTTATATAACTCCGGCAGGTATAGTACTTGTTACCGATGACATAACCGATGAAGTTTACCAGCTCGATACCCTGGGAAATATAATTAACTTTATCGGGGGATATGGCTGGGAAATTAATTCTTTTGACGACCCTGTAGATGTTTTTGCAGATGCATTACGAATATTAATTTCCGATAAGAACAATCACAGGATTCAAAGGTTTGATAAGAACCTTAACTTCATATTTCAATTTTATACCCGGGACAGCGATATAGAAGAAGAAAGGTTCGGATATCCTTTAAGCGCCGTTACTTCAAATCTCGGCGATGTATTTATTCTAGATTCGGAAAATATAAGAATATTAAAGTTTGACTTATTCGGAAATTTTATTCAAACTATCGGGGGCTACGATTACGGGAGCTATTCACTTTCAAACCCTAAACAGTTAGCCGTCTCGATGCAAAATAATCTTTATGTAATAGACGGAAATAATATCTTTATTTATGATAATTATGGAACTGCGCTCGGAATGATTGAAGCCGACGAAGAATTAAACTCAATTCGAATAATATTCAACTGGATGACCGTTAGCACATCGGATAATATTTATATTACCAATTTGAATTCGGAGGAACAAACATTAGTAAAAATTTTTTTAGATGATGAAATAAAACCGGAAATTGTATCTTCCCTGATCTTTAACGGAAAATTATATATCCTTACTCAATCTGAAATTCGGGTTTATTCACCATTATAATAATATCTTAATGATAAGACAGGGACTAAATATTTCATCCTTTCGAGGGACTTACGCAATTGAAAAACAAAATTACTTTATCAGGTATTTACTCTTCTTCTCGTTATTATTCTGGTGTGCCGGATTCTTTCTCCCTGCATTTAGTTTAGAATTCACGGGAATTTCCTTCATTCATTTTGCTGTTAAAAGCATTTATTCTACAGTCTGTAATCAGTCTAATACTGCAACTTTTTCGGTAAACGACCATTTATTGTTTGTCTGCGCAAGATGCACCGGGCTATATTTAGGAGCATTTACCGCAGCAGTTTTCTCTTTCTTCATCAAAAACAAAGTTGATTTAAGCTTAAAACCCCTGATTATTTTTTCGCTGCCTATGTTAATAGATGCCCTTTCCGTACGATTAAATATTTATGATTATTCAAAGATCGTTGCATTTATAACAGGAATTCTTTGTGGTTCGATTATCTTTATCTATATTTTGGAAGTTCTGGAAAATTCACTTACTTCTATTTATAAGAAAAGAATATGAGCTCTAATAAATACTTACCTGCCATCATCAGCGGATTCGGTGCAGCCGTTTTATCCACAATACCATTTTTAAATATTTTCAATTGCTGCCTGATAATACCGGGCGCTGCAATATTAGCTCTATATCTTTATCAAAAAACAATCCTTAACGGTTATCCTATTTCATTAAGCAATGCTCTCGGCTTTGGATTGCTGACAGGTATTATCGCCGCAATTTTTGCATCCGCATTTGATATACTCATCACATATATAGCACACACAAACGATTTAGTTCAAGGATTACCTCAATCGGAAGATTTCCTGCGCCAGTTTAATCTGGGCAAGATAATGGACGACTCGATAAAATTAATTGAAGAAATGGCTTCCGATATAGAAGCAAATGGTTTTTCACCTCTTTACATTGTTATGATCACCATATCCAATCTGATAATATACAGTATCTTCGGAACACTCGGCGGAC
The DNA here is from genome assembly GCA_002898075.1 of bacterium BMS3Abin03. GTDB lineage: Bacteria > Bacteroidota > Ignavibacteria > Ignavibacteriales > Ignavibacteriaceae > BMS3ABIN03. The sequence continues at coordinate 10,410 of BDSV01000100.1, read as the reverse complement.
TACTGGGTATGGCTATCCTTAATAAAAGAAGACGCGGTCAATTTTGATAGTTGAGATATGATCACAGCATTAATATTTTTCCTGCATTTTATTTTTGCAACTATTATATTTACTAAAAAGTGGCAGGAAGAGGGTATATCATCTGCTTTTATGAATATCGTTTTCATAGCAATAATTTTTGCGGTCGGGTGGACAATTACCGGGATGGTATCAAAACTTTTAATGAATCCCGAAGGATTAGGAATTTATTTCGACAGGGATACTTTTTCTCTCGTACTGTTAACGGTTTCTGAATTCTTCTTCTATAAAATTTATTACAAACCCCCGGCTATCGAAGCCGGTAAGGAAAAATAATAACAGCCGACTGCTCCACCTGTTTCTGCGACGGGTCCAACGCTTCAAATCTCCACTTCCTCAAAGAATTTATCGCAGCGTTTTCCAGTCTTGTATCCGCTTTAATTTTCGGAATAATCGTACCGATAGTTCCATCGGGTAAAATTGTAAACTGGAGTTTAACATCGACTTCTTTCTGCACACCTTCCGGATATTTCGGCAATTTAAAATAGTATATTTTCCTGATTCCTTTTCCGCCCCAATCTATATCAAAGCCGAAACTTCCTTTGCCTTTCGCATCGTTTCCCGTACCCGGGGTTGTCACATTCGACGATCTTTTATCTGTGTTCTTTTCCTTACTTTTATTGGAAACTTCTTTATCCTTGTCAGCCGGTTTTATTATGTTCTCATCCGATGTGTTTTCTGCAACCGGAAGATTAACTTCCTTTACTTCCTTATTTTTTTCTTCGGTTAGATTTTCTTTTTCGAGTTTGGCAACTTCCTCAATTTTATCTATCTGACTACCTTCCGAACCTGAAGAACCCTGTTTAGTTGAAACTCCGAAAGAAAGTTCCACATATTCAGACGGTTCATAATCGAATGAAAGATTGATCATCATAAAAAGAAGAATCAGGATTAAGTGAAATAATAATGATAACGTTAATGACAATCCGTTGATTTTTTTCTCGGACATGGTGCACTCCCGTTATTTCTCTTTTTCCGTTTCAATTGTAAACTTTCCGATTCCTGCTGCTTTCGCCGCATCGATAATCTTTATTACCCAATCGATTTGCACTGTTTTATCTGCCCTGATTATAAGAGTATTCTGCTTTTGAGTTTTTCGTATTTCAGTAAGTTTCTGTGTTAACCGGTCTATTCCTATTTGATCTGAGCCGATATAAATTGCGTTATCGGGTGTAATGGTAACAACCATTTGAGTGGGTTCGGACTGCTCATTTGTTTTAGAGCCGGGCAGCTTAACCTTCACTCCGGTTTGAACAACAAACTGACTCGTTAGAAGGAAAAAAATGATAAGCAATAAAACTATATCAGTCAAAGAAGAATAGCTGAATACACTTAAAGGTTTATTCGATACATTAAAATTCATTTTTATACCTACATTTCTATTTCAATTTCGTCTTCAACATTTTCAACATCACTCGAAGCATCCTGGATAGTATCCACAACATCATTTGCCACAGTTTCTATATCGCCTACAAGTCTTTTAATTGAACTGACAAAATAATTATAAAATGCAAGTGCGGGAATTCCAACGATTAACCCGAATGCGGTTGTTATTAATGCCTCCCATATTCCTCCTGCAAGATCGCCCGGGTTTGCCGCACCCGCTCGCTCCTGAATAACTATAAAAGCGCTGATCATCCCGGTAACTGTTCCGAGAAAACCGAGTAACGGCGCAACACCGGCAATAGTAGCCAGCATGGGAAGACCTTTTTCAAGCTTGCCAATTTCCTGTTTGCCTGCATTTTCAATAGCTTCTTTTACTCTGGCGTGACCGTACCTGTATTTTTTTAATCCTTTTCTAACTATGTTAGAAACCGGAGATTTTTCCTGCATACATACCGATACTGCTCCGTTGATATCCTTCTTTTTTATCAGCCCTCTTAACCTTACCATAAATGCCGGTACATTTATTTTTGCTTTGCGTAGTACAATAAACCTTTCGATAACTACTGCAAGCCCGATGACAGAGCAAAAAAGAATAAGCCACATTATTACCCCGCCCTTCTGGAATATATCAAATAAGTTCATTTCTTTTCCTTGTTATTTATTTCTGTTTGAATTCTTGAACTGTTTAGCTTCTTTAAGAGTATTAAAATAACCAACTCTAACACGATACCATGTACCCCTGCCCGGGATGACTGCTTTTTCAACAAATCCGTTATAACCACGCTTTATATACTTAGCAGCTTCTTTTTCAGCTACTTCCCGATGCTTGAATGCTGCAACCTGAACTACATAATTTCCATTGTATTTGAAAATTGCTGATTCAACCTGGATATATTCACCTTCCGATGTTTTTTCCGGTTGTTTAGTTTCAACGGGTTTTGTACTTGTAAGTTCTTTTTTCTGTTCCTTCTTCTGTTCCTTCTTCTCAGTTTTCTTTTCTTTTATTTCAGGGGTACGTAATAACGATGAATTTAATCCATCTATCACGGCTTCTTTATCTAATTTATTGTAAGGATAAGTTACAGGTATTTCGTAAGAACGTTCAACATACGTAGTGTTCAAATTCCTCTCAACAACCGGTATCGGCTTATCTTCCGGTATGTCCGGGTTTCCTCTATCTTTGAACAATAAATATATACTACCGGCAATTGCAATAATTCCAATTAAGAAAATAAAAAACGGAATAGAAGAGTTTCTTCTAATTTTTTTTCGCTTGTTCTTTTTAAACCGGTTGAGCTTTATCTCACTCGATTTTTTTTCTTTCTTCTTTTCAACTTTACTTTTTCCGACGGCGAGGGAATTAAAATGCTCTGCCTTACTTTCCACCTTTTCATAATCACTTTTATCTTTCTCTTCTTTGCTTTCAGCTTCCTTTATAAAATCTTTTATTCCTCTCACTTCCGAAGAAAATCCTTCAGTCTTTCCGAACTTTGAACTTACAGATCTTACTCTTTCATATTTACCGATCTTCTCAGAACCATCCAGATCCGATACCATAAACTCGTCCATTTTAATACCGGGCACCGTTATATCCTCTTCCAGCTTGTCTTCCCCTGGTTCAACGGGACTAATTTCTTTTTCTTTATCTGATGTTTTTTCGTCGACAGGCGGTTTAACGGCATCTTCCTTTTCCACTTCTATTTCCGGTGAAGGTTCTTCTAATTTTATTTTAGTTTTTTTCTTTTCGTTAAAATCCCAGGGAATTATATCTTCCTGTTTATCCCTGGAAGGAGGTTTTTCTTTCTTCTTTTCATCCTGCAAATCTAAAAGCGATTCTTCTTCAACCCGCCTGGACAATCTCTTTCCGAAATCCCATGCAATACTTTTCATCATATCGGAACTATGAATCTTATTGCCGGTAAGCTTCTGTTTATTCACTTCTTTTGCTGCCTCGTCAAGCTCTAATTCCAATTGATCTTCATCCGAAAGACCGCCGCGCACAAGCAGGATATCAGTTTCGGAAATGCCATCATCGATTTTATCGAGAATACTTATAAATTTATCCACCTTTGCTTCAACTGTTTCGGTTAAATTTTCCTCTGTTTGAGATTCATCCGGTTCTGCTTTTCTGCCATCCAGGGTAGGTATAACCGGCTTTTCGATGCTGAGACTGAAATGCGCATCAAGTTCTATATCATCTTCACTTTTATCCGGTGGAACACTGAAGATTAGGTTGCTGCGGCTTTTCAAATTAATATCGGAAGCCGGAGAGAAAATTAGTAAATCGAGATATTCAAATTCAGGTTCGTTTTCTTCCAGCTCGGTTTGTTTTTTTAATTTTCCTTTTCTGAAATGGAAAAAACCGATATCACTTAATTTTATACTTTCACCCGGGCGCAGGAAACCGGCAATCCTTTTTAAAAAAAGATCGAAAAATTCCTTTGCAGAAAATTCTGTTACTCCCGCCCTTATCGAAATTTTTTTAATTAGCTCTGCTTTTGTCATTTTCAATTTATAATTCGTTTAAATTTTAACTACATATAAGCGTAGTAAAAAAAAATTTTATTCTCAATCGAATAAATAATTAAAACCTGCTAAAACATCAATCGGTTTTTCTTTATACCCGTTCCAGTAAAAAATATCTCTGTTCAGAAGATTCTGAAATTCGAACTTTACAATTAACGAATTTTTAACCGTGTATGTGAATTTTAAACCCAAATTAAAAAATGAATTTAATCTTTTTGTATTTTGAATATTCGTATAACGACCGGAATTATAATCAACTAATATTTCTGCTAACAATCCAATATCAAACCTGTAACCATACGTAATATTAGCTTTAAAAGCAGGATAGTACGGTAATTTTCTGCCGCTTTTATCCTTTACCCTGAAGTAATCAAAACTACCGTATAAAAGCCCGTACGGACCGGCATGGTAAAGCAGATTTACATAAGCATTATACTCTTCGGCATCGGCAGTGGCAACATCGAACTGACCGGATAAATCCGAACCGGAGAAGTAAGGAAGATCACCCGATTTATAATGCTTCAACCCTGCATCTACCTGGTAATATTTTCCGTACTCGTATTTAAGTACAATATTATAGTAGTTTGATTTTCTGAAAAATAAATTATCAAAATTCGCTGCGTTAAAATAGTCGTTCTTCCTTAAAAATTTTCCCGAGGTAATGAATTCTGCATACGGAGAAAATTCTCCGAGTAAAACCAAGTTCCTTGATAACTTTAAACTAAAAGAAGCGTACAAATTATTGAATTTCTGATTGCCTGAATTACTAAATGTATAACCGACTTCTGCTTTAAGCGTGCTGAGAATTTCGAGTGATATGTATGGTCTGGCTGAGAAAAAATCGAATCCTGCATTATCCAGCGAGTCGTTTGTATAAAATTGTTTTTGATAATTTGTTTTCAAACCGATCCCAAAATCTGAGAACCGGAGCAGTGCAAATCCTTTAGAATCTAGTAAATTATCCGTGAATTTCTGATTTGATAATGCTGTAAAATAATCGTTCAGTTTAAGATCGAAAATAAAAGTTTTGCCGGATAAATTCTGAATACCCAAATAATAATTCCCAACATTTTTATTTCGTTCTATAGCCGGGTTATCGGATGCAAACAATTTATAATTGGATGTGGTATAATCGCCACCCAGGAAGAACGTTGTACCGGAAACAGATTCATCTTCCAACCCGGTAGTGTAAGATAATCCTGCCCCGCCGAAAACAGAATATCTTCCGCTGTTATTAATGTATGCGCGTTGATAATCTCCGCCGACATTTGCTCTTATCATCCCGTTCTCAAAAGGATAATTATAATTTAGCTTTGCATCGGGCAGTGTATAAATTCCGGCATTAACACTAAGACTTCCCTTTGAATAACCGGTGGAATCAAGTAAGTTCAGTTCTTCCTTTACAGGATTCGATAACTGCCGCAATCCAAGTTCTTCCGGTTTGTGCTGCGGTTTGATAAAACTTTCTGTTATCGTTGAAACAAAATCCGGTTCAATTTTCTTTGCTCTTTTAATTGAAATAACATCCTTACCGGTAATTACAAAATCCGGTAATTCAACATTCGGGTTTTTCTGCCGGTCATCCTGGGAATAAAGAAGAATTAGTGGCAGCGATATGAGTATTAGTAATTTCTTCATTTCAGGTTCCTGATTTTGTCCATCGCCTCTTTACCGAAATCATCATTTTTATGTTTTCTTATTACTGTTCTGTACATTTCTTCGGCTTTTTGTTTATCATTCAGTTTTACATAACAATCACCTAACAACATATAGGATCGTGTAAGCCATTCATCATAGGAAGAAAAAACCGTTCTAACCCTTACTAAAGCCGAAATTGCTTCGGTTACTTTACCATCCTCGAACAATGATAAACCATAAAAGTATTGAGCTTTGGCTCCCAGGTTATCACTCCTTTTTTCTGCAATGTCCAGGAAATATTGTTCGGCGTTTTCATACCTTCCTGCAGCTAAATCAATCGTTCCCATTTCTATTTTCGAATTGTCTGCAAATATAGTTTCGCGATAATAATACGAAACATCGCTGAATACTTCGTACGCCTGCTGCAAACTATCCATTTTAATATATGTCTGACCCTTCATAAACATGATCTCCGGAATGCTTGAAGAACCTTTCAGTTTTTCAAGCGCTTCATCATAAGTGCTGATTGCACCGGAATAGTTTTCCAACTTATTATGGATACTGCCCATTTCCAAAACTGCCGACGCCGCAATTTCATTCTTCGGATATTTTTGGAACGTGGTATTAAAATAAAAAATGGCTTCTTCATATTTTTCTAAATTCTCCGCACTTTTGCCAATCCAATAATATGCTTCGGGCACCAACTTGCTATCCGGAAATTTAGCAATAAAGTCTTTATAACTTTCTTTTGCCTTCTCATAATTTTTTTCGCTGTAGTAAATTTCACCCTTTTTAAAAAATATCTGATCCGAAAAATTTAATGATGGGTTTTGTGCAATGAAAGCATCTATTAAGTCAACGGCGCTCTCCGGTTTATTCAATGCGACATAACTATACTGAATTCCGTTTACTGCATCAAAAATAAATTGCGATGACGGATAATTTGTAAGTACCATTTTGTAATTAACAATGGCAGAATCATACTTACCCATATTAAAAAAAGCATCACCTATCGAGTAATATACAATAGGACCGAGCGAAGTACTCTTGTAGGTTTGCAGCACACTCCTGTATTCATCAATTGCCCTGCTGAATTCGCTATTCTGAAAGTGTATCCAGCCGATTGTATAAAGTGAAACGTCGGCATAGCTCGATTTTGGAAATTTCTTTTGCAGATTTGTAAACTCTTTTATTGCTTTTTCATTTTTCCCTGATTTGTACAACGCCTGTGCAAACTGATAATATGCATACGGATCATCCAACGGCAAACCTTTCGAAGAAAAAAGATCGCGGTAAACCTTGCTGCTTGCCGTAAAATTTTTGCTTCCGAAATAGCTGTCAGCAAGTCTTAACTTTGCATCCACCGATCGTTTATCGTTCGGGTAGATTCTTAAAAATTCGGAAAATTGTAGTGCGGCGTTATCATAATCTCCCAAATTGAAGTAGCAATAAGCTTTGCCGTAAAGTGCAAGTCTTTTTATCTCTTCACTCTCCGTTTCAATCGCTTTGAATCGTAGTAATGCTTCTTTATAATTTTCTTTTGCAAAATAAATTTCTGCTAAGTAATAATTTACCCTGTCTCTTTCAAAGCCGGGTGAAAGCGCCATCAGTTCATTTAAATATTCTAAGGCAGCGGAGTAATTTTCTAAGTAATACAACGATACGGCTAGCCCTAAAAGCGCCCTGTGAAAAGTATCCGTTGTATTATCCGAAATCCCGAGGACCGGTTCGAAGTAATTTTCTGCAAAAACATATTGTTTTTTATCGAGTTCAATTTCGCCGAGGAGAGTATATGCTTTTGCTCTAACTGTATTATCTTTACCGGAAGCGGCTGGTATTAAATATCTTTTTGCAAGCTCGATATTATTTTTATTGAAGTACAACAATCCAAGCTGATATTTTACACGGGGGATAATATTACTTGCCGGATATTTTTCAAGAAACTGTTTATAAATTATTAAAGCTTCTTCATCTTTCCCCGCATAGCGCCTCGCTTCGGCTTTCCAGAAAAATGATTCGATTCCGGTACTATCATCCTCGGCAGATAGAAAATTAAATACACGGTATGCATCGTTATATTTTTCTTGCTGAAAGAAAGACCAGCCAAGTCCGTACTGAGCATCCCTCATCACCTTGTTGGAAGGATATTCTTTTATCAGTCGAGTATAAATTCTTTCGGCATTTTCATATTCTTCTACCCGGTAATAAGAATTTGCCAGCAAGTATAAGCTTTCCGAGTAAAGTTCCGGTGAAAGATTTGAAAGCAGCGGATTATTTAATTCGAGAATCGATGACTGATAATCTTTAAGATAAAAATAACAAATCCCAATTCTTATCTGCGCAGAAACGAGCAGCGGACTTTTGCGATAATATGAAAGCAGCCGATCGTAATACTTTACTGCATTTTCATAATCACCTTTTTTTTCGTAAACAGTTGCAAGTGTGTAAATTGAATAATCCCGGAAATTGTTGTTCGCCTTATCATCAACGGCTTTAAGCAAAAATTCAATTGCATCATCAAGCTTATCTTCCGCAGCGTACGATTCTCCAATCCAGTAAAGCGCCGATCCGGAAAATTTCCTGCCGGGAAATTCTTCCAACAGACTTTCGAACCTTGCCCTCGCAATAGAAAACTTTTTGTAATCGAAATAAATTAAACCGAGATAGTAATATGCTTCTTCCCTGAAATTTGACCAGTTGATATTATTTACAATAAATTCAAGCTCTGCTGCTGCTTCATCTTTCTCACCCAATTTAATTAAAGATTGAGCGGCGTAATAAAGCGCAGAAGCATAAAGCTCGTCCTCGATGCCGTAATTTTCAGCCGCTGATTTGAACAAAGTATAAGAATCTGCATACCTGCCCTGCTCATATTTTTCCATAGCTGATGCAAATTTTTCGGAGACGGTCTGTGAATAAACGGAAACGACCAATAGAAGAGTAAATATGAATATTAGTTTTTTTTGCATCATTTCCATCTTTTAGAATACGATAATTTTATCCGGATTCGTATTTGATTTTTTTTAATGTCTAAACCTCATTAAAGATCGATATAAATAAAATTCACTTAATTTGGTACAAAATCACATTTGAATTGTTCCTGCACAAATTATGTTTAAAAATCAGATTAAATATAAATTTTTATTTCTCATAAAATCAAGGAAAATAAAGGATTAAAATAATCACTTAAAGAATTTTATTAAAATCAGATGCTTACTTCTGTTTTTATAGAAAGAAGTGAGTTTGGAAGAAAAGTTTGCGATTTTGCTTTAATTACAAGTATATTTAGTTTTAAGAAAGAAAATAAAAAAGCGGAGAGCCGAAATGAAAAGAACTTTAACCACAATATTTGTTGTTTTTAGCGTAATTTTAGCTACCTCAACAGCAAATGCACAATTATTCAATATAGGAGTTGGAGGCGGATTAACCAAAATAACCGGTCCCAATTCTTTTACAGATGATGTATCCTCACTGGGTCGGGGATATTCTTCGGAATATAACTTTGGCGTGATGGCAAAATTAGGATTACCCATTATTCCTTTAACGCCGAGAGGTTTTATATTATATCATAAGTTGAACGGCTCCGGTATTCCACCAATGACCACCCTTACAAAAAGGAGCAGTGTTTTCGATGGAACAATAGAGTATTCTCAATCTATTCTTCAAATGGGTGCCGGTCTTCAATTCGATTTTATTCCCGTTCCTGTGGGTTTCAGTCCTTATTTTTCATTTGATTTAACATACAATAGTTTCGGCGATACTAAAATAACCGGTGCTGTTGATTCAACTATAACGGGTAATTCAAGGTTTGGTCTGCAATTGGGATTAGGTACCGAAGTAACGATTATACCGGTAGTTAATCTGAATGTCTTTGCGAGTTACGGCTGGTTTAATTTGATAGGTAAAGATGCGGATGAAAAAACCATAACCGCCTTCACTGTCGATGCGTTTTTAATGTTTAGTTTTCTTTAAGGAACATTGAAGGGAGCGGTTTCAGTTCGCTCCCTTCTTTTTTAAATACCTTTTCAGAACTTTCATACCAAAGGCGCTGAAACTATCTTCTCCCAATAATTTAAGATTCAATATAACTCTTCTAATTTTTTCTGTTTCAATTTTTTGTCTGTATGCTCCGTTAATGTGTGAATAAAGCTGCTCATCGAATTTTTGAACTGCCAGCACGGCAATAATATTTAATTCTCGTTGTTTGAGCGACAAATTTTTTCTTCCCAAAACTTTACCATAACCTTCGAGAACCAGCCAGTTGGATAGTTCGGGTGAAAAACTTTTTATATTAGAAATAAGCTTGCTGTACTTTCTGCCGTAAATTTTCTTACAATTCTTAACGCCCCGTTCACGGTATTTGTTCAAATCCCAATCTTCAGTCTCCGCGGAATTATCCCCGGGATAAATTTCTTTTAATATTTTCAGTGCAATAAGTGCAGATGGATATCCCGTAAAAAGATAGTTTTGAAGAAGCGATTCATAAATAAGAATTTTATTTATGTTCCTTTTTTTTGCTTCGATAAGAAATATTCGAAGAAGCTCATCCATTCTTAATGCCGCCGAGCTGCATATAAGCGGCAGTAGTTCGTAGGTTTGTAATTTATTAATCTTATTTATTTTTGATGATGATCGGTTCATACAATTTTACATTCTCTCCCGGGCAAAAAAAACCCCCGCTTAAAGCGAGGGCTTAACAAATAATTTCGGTAATTAGTTTAACAAACTCAATTCATACTCGGCTGTTTTCCTGTAAGTTTTATCGGTCTTCGCCTTATTAAA
>BDSV01000099.1 GCA_002898075.1 bacterium BMS3Abin03 | reverse complement strand
ATCTTGAAGATGATTATGGTGTTGATTTTGAAATGAAGCAATTGGTAAATTTTAATGGTAAACGCCGAGAGATTGGAACCTATTTCAAAATTCAATTAAAAACATCTTCAAATTGGTCAGTCAGAAATGATAAGATAGTCTATGACTTGGAAGCGAAAACTTATAATGATATAATCCTTCATAATCGAAATGGAGTCACAAAATTAATTTTGATTTTGATGCGTCTCGAAAAAAATAAAAATAATTGGTGTTCGCTTGATCATAACTACATACAATTTAAGAATTCTCTCTTTTGGTTCCATACTGAATCCGTCAGTCATACAGATAACGAGCACTATAAAAGAATAGAAATTCCTGTTTCACAGGTTTTTAATAACAATTCAATAGTTAAATTGATCGATAAATTTAAAATCAAAATCATTCGATAGTAATGTACAATAAAAGACTATATGAAAACCTATTAATTTACCTTGAAAAGCACGAGTGGAAAGGGTTTGAAACCCAATATAAAGGTCTTAAAGCTTTCGTAAATGAGAAGTTTCCAGATTTTACTATCATTTTACCAAAGCGATATGAGACTCCTGATGTTTCTCAGAGGATTGATGATTCAATCAACACAATATCCTTAATCACTGAGGAAAAGAAAAACTTATTAATTAATTCCCTCTATAGGTTTGATGTGGATTTCCACAATTACAGAGTTCCTGGTAAAGAAATTCTGTCCATCAGTTTAGATTTAACAGAAGAAATTATATCATCAATGCGAAGGATAATTTATTTATCAGCTCTTTCAGAATTTGAAAAGGTTAGGGATGAATTCAAAAAGGAAAAAAAATCTAAAATTGAAATCTCTACAGAATATCTCAAACAATGCAAATTTGGACACACGTGGAAAGGTAGTTTTGGATTTACAATTGAAACACCACTCAATCCAAAATCTATTGGAATTTTCAAAGACGTAACTCCAACATATGAACGTAAAATATCACAAAAAATTTATGATGGAATGAAAGTAATTAAAAGAGCTGAAGAACTTAATACAGATTCCTATATTGTTGATAATGTAGAGGTCGGATTTAATAGAAAAATGTTAAAAGAGATCTTAGAAATAGGAGAAAATATAAAGCATAATCAACTTGAATATAGTACTTCATGGGCACCAATGTTGCCTGCACAAACAGAATATACAGATGTTAAAAATTTTACTCTTAAAAGAAAAACTTTTGATCTCGTTGAAAAAGCGATATCTAAACTTATTCCGGAAGATGACATCTTTGAGATAATTTTTTATGGTTTTCCTGTTGGATTGAAATCTGAGAAAGAAATGTTATTAGATGATAAACTGGCTGGTAATCGATTCATTTATGTAAAAGGTGTAAGTGAAATTATGAAGCGATCTGTTATTCTAAAATTAGAAGTTGAACACGTTAATTACCTGAAAGCTGTACATGCGCATGAAAATCACCAAGATGTTAGGTTAAAATGCAAAGTTAGAAAAAAGCCTAAGGGATGGGAGGTTTTAAAATTGTTGTCATTTGATATTATGGATGAATAATCACTGAATTATAATTATCATTTACGGGCTACATACATTTCCGATTCAAAGAGGTTCTATCTTTCATCAGATAATTAATCAGTTGTAAACGGAAGTAAGGAAAATTAAACCAATTACCGTTATAGCTGTATCAAAATCCGGAAATCAAACTAAATAAAAATTTTTAAAACTAAAAATATTATACTAAACCCTATCAGAAAAAATAATGACTGCCCGGCTTAAAGCTGTTAACCATTCTAAAATTAATGTAAACGAAAAACGGTGCTGCTATAAATGAAATTATATAAAGTGGCAAAGAGATTTTTGATTGGTTAATTTGCCGGTAGATTCTAAAATAGTTAGTAAAATACCGGACAATTTTCATTTAAGATATAAAAAACAGGTTGAACAAAATGAAAAAAATTAAAACAGTTGGTGTAGTGGGAGCGGGAACAATGGGTTCGGCTCTTGCTCAAAAATTAGCTCAGGAAGGATTCAATGTAATCCTTGCCGATAGAGAAATGCGTTTTGTTGATAAGGGACTAAACGGAATAAAAGAAACCCTTAACCAGGGAGTTGAAAGAAGATTATTCACTCCCGAACAGGTGAGCTATTTCATGTCAAATATTAAAGGCACTGCAACGCTTAACGATCTTTCAGTTTGTGATTTAATAATAGAAGCAATCTTTGAAGACTTTAATGCCAAGCAGGACCTGTTCAAATCGCTGAGTGATATTATTCCCGCCGAAACAATTATAGCAACAAACACTTCTTCATTCTCGGTTTCAGAATTGGCAAAAGCGGTAACAAAGCCGGAAAGATTTATAGGTATGCACTACTTTTACCATGCAGCAAAGAACCGTTTGGTTGAAATAATTCCCGGCGAAAAAACGACAGACGAAACTTACAAAGCGATGAAAGTTTTTTCCGTGCAGTCCGGCAAGGATGCAATTACAACAAAAGACAGCTATGGTTTTGCTGTTAACCGTTTCTTTGTTCCATGGTTAAATGAAGCAGTCAGATTGCTGGAAGATGACGTTGCGAAGCCGGATGTAATAGATAATGTGTGTATGAAATTGTTCGGTATTGGAATGGGTCCCTTTGCGTTGATGAATGCAACCGGAGTACCCATTGCATATCATGCACAAAAGACATTGGAAGTGTTCGGTGATTTTTACAAGGTTGCCGGTCTGCTAAAAGAACAAGCAGAATCCGGTAAGAATTGGGAAATTGAGGAACCGGCTGAACATCAGGAAGTCAATGCAGATGCTGAAGATGTTATAAGGAAGAGAATGCTCGGTGCGGTATTTTTTGTCTGCTCGCAAATTCTTGATGAAAAGGTATGTTCCGCAACCGATCTGAACAGGGGTGCAAGAATAGGTTTGCGCTGGCGTAAAGGTCCGGTCGATCTTATGCAGAGAAGCGGTGAAGATGAAGTAACGAAATTAGTAAAAATGGTAGTTGAAAAATACAATGCCGAAATGCCGTCTTCCATAAACAAAAATAAATGGGAAATTGAATATGTTCAATTGGAAAAAGCAGGCAGCAGGGCAATAATTTCAATGGCACGTCCGGAAGATATGAATGCATTGAACGAAATAGTAATGAAACAATTGACAGAAAAATTTGATGATGCAGAGAGCGATGATTCTATCGATACGATCTTTATAACCGGCTTAGGCAAGGCATTTGTTGCCGGAGCCGATATAAAATTTTTCATTAGGAATATTAAGCAAAATGATATTCCTAAAATAGAAGCATTCACAAAATTCGGGCAGAATGTTTATAAAAGAATCGATGAATCGAAAAAGAAAGTTGTTGCTGTAATAAACGGGTTGGCTTTGGGCGGTGGATTGGAGCTTGCTTTATGTGCCGATGTAATTCTTTCTGTTCCAAAAGCTGTAATGGCATTTCCCGAAACAGGTATCGGAATTTATCCCGGCTTAGGCGGAACGCAGAGAACACAAAAAAGAATAGGCAAAGGACTAACCAAATATCTCATCTACACAGGCAAAATGATAAACGCAAAAGCAGCCGAACAAATTGGATTAGTCGATGCAGTAATAGACTTAGATGAAATGTTTGAAATTCTCGAGGGTAATAAGGAAGTGCCTGTGAAAAAAGAAGAAAGAGTGTTGGATTCGAAATGGTCGGCTATCAAAAAGTTCTTTGAATCAAATACTGTTACGCAAATTATGAATGATGATGTTTCTGCAGGTCAGATGCCCGAAGAGGAAGCTGCGAAACTTTGCAAGACCATCAAACGAAAAGCACCGCTTGCGTTAAAGGTTGCCGAAAAGCTTATAGATGAAGCAAAAGGACCGGAATCGGAATTGGATCACTTAGCTGAAATTTTCTCAACTTCCGATGCACTGCTTGGTTTGAGTTCAATCGGGAAGAGGGTGGAATTTCTAGGGAAATAACGGTTGAAGATCATGTGCCAGTCACCTTTAGAGATATTGCGTCAGAGATAACTGGATATATGGCACTCGGAGGTGATTGGCACTTGGCAACCATAGGTGACTGGCACATGACGACATGACGTGACTGGCACATTAATAAGCAATATCCTATCTTTAATGTATGACATTTCGAATCCTAAAAATATTTACCTTACCGGCTTACTTGCTGCTGTTGATAACATTAATCTCCTGCACAAGTAAAGAAGAAAAATCAAAAGTTCCTCAAACAAATTCACGATCAAAAGAGAAGCTTACTTTAAGCGACAAAAAGATTTTTGGTTTGGAATCGGGAGCCGTATTTTATGATGTGAAAGGTGATCAGGTCGGGACCAAAAAATTCTACTTCGCTGACTGGGGAAGGAAGCAGGCAGAGTTCTCAAATACAACGATCAGGGTTGGTAAGTATAAAAAACATTCCAACATATTAAAGATAATTAACAATGATGTACAATATGTTATTGACCTGGATGAAAAGAACGGTACAAAAATGGAAAACCCGTTAATTGAAAAATTATATGAGCTAAGTAACCAGATAAATTATAGTGAATTCGGAGAACAAATCATTTTAATTAATGGGGGAATTGAAATCGGCAAAGAAATAGTTGCAGACAGAAAATGTACTATTTATGATTTCCCAAAAAGAAGAAGCAAAAGCTGGGTATGGAATTGGATAAGCTTAAAAACAGAATCGCATTCCGGCGGAGTAGATATTGTAACTGTTGCTGCAAATATCGAGGAAAATATTGATGTGCCCGATTCTCTTTTTTCCCCTCCGAAAGATGTGCTTATAACCGAAATAGATTTTAGCAGAATAAAAAACCGTAGAGAAGGAGAACAGTTCTAAACTTATGATAAAATTTCTTCCTCTCGGCGGTGCAAATGAAATCGGGGCAAATTGCTATTATTTGAATCTCGACGAAACCGGAATTTTACTCGATTGCGGAATGCATCCAAGGA
>BDSV01000098.1 GCA_002898075.1 bacterium BMS3Abin03 | reverse complement strand
GAAACATCGGAAAGCGCACTGATGATATATTTATCGATCAAGCGAAGAAATCCTGTTAACGGATTATAGTCATAGATAAAAACAGCGCCGATATATATGCCAAAGATCAAAGAAATAATTACCTGGCGAAAGATTAAAGCGAGTAATATTGCGAGCAGCGGCGGCACTATGCTTAATATTCCGGGGATAACATGAACAGTTTCCGGAGTACTTTCAAGTTCCACAAGGTAAACCGAGTAGTTACCGGTTTCACTCAATAGAAGTGTTGTGTCAACTATACCGTTGGAAGGGATGAGTAAATAAGTTTCCTTATACGATTCTCTCGCTACAACAAGTTTAACCGAAGTTAGTGAATCGTTAATACCATCGACTTTAACATTGAATTTAATTCCGTCTAACACAACGGAAGGGACGGATAAGTTTTGGGCATTTACCCGCGAGCAGAATGCTACAATAAAAATAAATGCCGGAAAGACTAAAATTCTTTTCAAACTTGGTTTAATGGATTGTTAACAATAATTTAAACTTTCTTTTGTATTTAGAATTTAATATATATCCTTGAACAAATAATTCAAAAATATTTCTTATTTTTGTTTCTGAAATTACTTTGCCGCACTATGAAATTGAAACAAATATTAATATTGTCTTTAACGATTATCATTTTAACCGGATGTTCCGATAAAAAGGATACCCAGAAGAGGACTAAAATTAATGGCAGATCATTAAGTGCTTTGGTAGAAGAAGCTCTTTGGGGCAGCGATGAAGCGAATTATGAGCTATCCGGATTGGTATCGCCGGGCACTCCGCCTCCGGGACAATTTAACAAGCTTAAAATTGACAGTGTATTTCTGAACAATTCCAAATTCTTTTCCGTTCTGATAGAATATCCAAATCCATTGTTTAATACTCTTGCGGTGTATGATGAAAAACTCAATTTATACTTACTCGATAATTCGCTTAACGGAAATATTACTGTTCACTGGGATGCCCTGTCGGGTAAAAAATATTTAATTGCATACGAAAATTTTGTTTCGAAGGATATCTTAAAGTTAGGACGAATTTCACTTTACACATTCAGAGATTCGTTATTGCAGTTGGTTTACAGGGGATTTTCGAAATTAGATAAAGCCGGAAAGATTTATACTCAAACGATTGAATCAATCAGCGACGAGTCGATTTCCACAAGTATTAAAAGCAGCGTAAAGTCGGATATAAATAATAAAGCCGATATCTTTTACTACGATAAAGAGAAACACAGGTACATAAGCAACGCAAATATTTTTAACACATTTATTTTGAATGAAATTAAAAATGCAAAATGGCTAATAGAAAAACCGGAGCTGACAGTTGAAACCGCCGGTGTAACGAACCCGGTGAATAAAACAGGAACAAATAAAGAAAGTGAATCTTCCGATGTGAATTTTGAGGGCTTCCAGATAGAGCCGGGGTTGGGCTGGAAAGTATTGAAAAATATTTCCGTATCCGAAAATTTGGGAAGTAAATTAACAGGCACAAAAATTCTTTCGGAAAAATTAGGTGCGCAGATTACAATACTGAAACTGCCTGCAGGCACCACCGCAGAAAAATACGTAAAATATAAATTCGGCAAACCGACAAAAGGTGATTACAAGGTACGATCGACTAAACTGCTGAAAACCGGTAAAAATTATATCCAATACACCGAACATTCCTGCGGCAATAAAACTTATATTCTAATATTGCAAGCTCCGAAAAACACTTTCAATAAATACAAAAATATATACGACGAAATTCAAACATCATTTTTCATCGAGTGCTGATGTACAAGCTTCTATTCTTTTTACACAAATCGGGAGACGATTTACTATTACAACATTTCAGGGAATTTACGTTAAAACATTTAAGCGATATAACGGAAAGCGAAGTTAAACTTGCTAAAGTGGAAAGCAATCTTCTGCTGGATACAAAATACAGTTATTATTGCGAGGCAACAGCTAATTCCAAAAATGAAATGGATAAGCGAATGAGCAGCAAAGCCGGTAAAGCACTTAATAAAGACCTGATGGATTTCCACGAACAGTTAACAGTAATAGCAGTAAACTACGGTGAAGAAAATTGAATATTTATCTTATCAGGCACGGAAAAGCAGAACCGGTTTTTCCCGGCAAAAAAGATGACGAAAGGAATCTGACTAAAGAAGGCAGTTTGATTGTTGAAGCAAGTGCAAACAACTGGAAAGAATTTGTGCAAGATTTCGATCATATTTTCACATCACCTTTTATAAGAGCAAAGCAAACTGCCCGAATAATAAGTAATGTATTCCATTTCCAGGGTAATATAGTTGAAGACAGCGTATTGGCGCCGGGAAGCGTAACAAGAAATATTATTGAACTTGCAAATGCCATAAATGGAAATGATATTGCATTTATAGGACATCAGCCCGATATGAGTTATCATATATCAGATTTTATTTCGGGGAAGGAAGTGAATTTAAAATTTTCACCGTCATCGATAGCAAAAATTTCTTTTGAGAACGGAGCTGCATCGGGGAAAGGGATATTGATGTTTTTATTGCCGCCGGCTTTAATAAAATAAAAGGGTAACCGGCTACACAAGCATCATACCTGCCGCTGCTTCCTTCCGGACCTGACGGAGTTCAGTAATCACCTGTTAACCGGCACCCAAACTTTAAAAATTGAAGAACAAACTTTGCAATTTTAATATTCAATTCCAACAGAATCAGATAGATATTGAGTGTTATTTTTTCTTTTTCAGTTGCTCTCTAAAAGTGTTTCTCTCCCAAAAAACACCGTTGTTGTAACCCTGTATTTCTTTGCTCTGTTCAGCAGTCTGTAATCTTTTCTGAGCAAGGCAGCAATAGTATTCATCCATTTCCACACCGACAAAATGCCTGTCCAGTTTTTTTGCAACCACTGCAGTTGTACCGGAACCTAAGAACGGATCGAATACTATATCATTTTTATTGGAGCTTGCAAGTATTATTTTTGCCAGGAGTTTTTCCGGTTTCTGCGTCGGATGATCGGTATTCTCCGGCATAGACCAAAAAGGGACAGAAATATCCGTCCACAAATTTGAAGGAAATGTATCACGGAATTTAAGGTCACCGTCATTCTCCCAGTCCTTTGCTTTGCCTTTGGTATCGCGGTAAGGAGCAAGTACTTTCCGTCTTAATTTTACATCATCGATGTTAAACGTATAATTATCGGATTTGGTAAAAAACCAAATATCTTCCGAACAGTTTTTCCAGTTCTTTTTTGCACCTCTTCCCTTTTCCCTTTCCCAGCTAATCCGGTTTCTTACTTTCAGGTACTTCAACCCGGTATTTAATATGGTGTGCGATGTTTTCCAGTCGCCGCATACATAAACCGAGGCATCATCTTTAAGCAGCCTAACTATTTCAGCAAACCAGGATTCGAACCATTCCCGATACTTTTCCCGTTCCATACTTTTAAACGAAACACTGTTGAATTTTTTTGTCAGATTATAAGGCGGATCGATAAAAAGAAGATCGACAAATTTATCAGGCAGGAAATCCACAATTTTATCCAGCGGTTCATTAATGATCTTATTCCTGATAAAGTTTAACCCGGCAGGTTTATCGACGTGAAGTAATTCTTTTTTTAGATCGTCAATTTCCGTTTTGCCGATTGAGATTGTCCGGTTTAATGCTGCTCTTTTTTTAGCCAACTATTTATTTAATTTTATTTGAAGAAAAAATAAGGCAGGTGTAATTTAAATAATTTTACATTCTCAATTTACTGTATTTCTCTTTAAGCATTTTCAGGTCTTCAACAATCTTAACTAAATGATTTTGAAGCTTAGCATTTAACTCATGTATACCATCGTCAATATCCATATTTCTTGCGGCTTCTTCCAGTTCAAAACAATGGTCCGCAATACTTTCAATACCTAATGTAAGCGCACTGCCTTTTAGCTTATGAGTAAAAAACTTCAATTTCTCGAAGTCTTTATTATCAATAGCATAGTTTATTTCAGATATTAAAACCGGCAGATCCCTGATGTAAATATCAAACAGTTCCATAAGGAAATCTATATCTTCCACAGTACTAATCTCTCTTAAGAATGAGATATTATCTTCCTTAATTATTTCGGTCGGAGCGGCAGTACCTTCAATATCGGAAATATGAATTTCGCTTTCTTTAACAATAACTTCGGACCACTTCTCCAGAGTATCGCGAAGGTCTTCTACACGAATGGGTTTATTCACGTAATCATCCATACCGGCTTTTATACAAATATCTTTAGTATTTACCATAGAATCAGCCGTCATTGCAATTATTTTGGGAGACTTTTTATTTTTAAATTTTTCTTTTATCAATTTAGTCGCTTTTATTCCGTCCATTACCGGCATCAATAAATCCATAAAAATAATATCGTAGTCGGTATTATCAACTGCGTTAACTGCTTCTTTACCATTATTAGCAATATCCGTATAGTAGCCGAGTTTTTCTAAAATTTTAGTAGCCACTTTTTGGTTAACCATATTATCTTCGACCAAAAGAATCTTTAAAGCAGATTCTTTTTGCAAAATAGGTTTTACCGCATTAACATTATCTTTAATTTCATCCGGTCGGGAATCAGAAAACAATTTAAACAGCGCCTGATGCAACAGCTTCCGTCTTACAGGTTTGCTGATATACATAATGTACTTGTCTTTTAATCTTAGTAAAGCATCGTTTTGCTTTCCTATCTGGCAAAGAATTATTACCGGGAGTTCGGCAATACTTTCCTGTCTGCGAATCTTATCCAGAAGATTAACAACATCTGAGTCTTTTGTTTTCAAATCGACAATAACTGCATCTGCCTTGTTTTCATTAACGAAATAGTTATTTGCCTCGGTAGTAGTTTCAAAACTAACCACTTTTATTCCCCATTCTTCAATCTGATCGCAAAGGATATTTCTGTTAGACATACTGCCTGCCATTATCAGAATAACTTTATCCTGAAAAGCAGGCGGTGACTTATATTGATAAAACATAGAATCATCGGCACTTTTTTGTGCAATTATATTAAAGTAAAAAGTTGCCCCCTTACCTTCTTCACTTTCAACATCCATACTGCCGTTCATCATTTCTGCAAGCCGGCGGCTTATAATCAGTCCAAGCCCGGTACCGCCGTAACTGCGTGAGATTGAAGAATCTACCTGGCTGAACGGTTTAAATAGTTTATCCATTTTATCCTGCGGAATACCTATTCCACTATCCTTTACCGCAAACTTTATCGAGTAAAAATCTCCGTTCATTTTTTCGGCGGAAACGTTTACAAACACTTCCCCTTCTTCGGTAAACTTCACGGCATTACTCAGCAGATTAGTAAGTATTTGCCTGAGCCGTGTAACATCTCCGTTAATTGCACCCGGTGTACCTTTATTAAATTTATATAATAATTCAATATTTTTCTCACCTGCTTTTGTAGCAAGCAGATCAAGCGAATCTTCAACGCATCCCCTCAAATCGAACGGCTGGTTTTCAAGCTCGAGTTTTTCAGATTCGATTTTAGAGAAATCGAGTATGTCGTTTATTATAACAAGAAGCTGCTCACCGCTTAAACGAATAGTACTTACATATTCTCTTTGAATATCATCCAGAACAGTATCGAGCAGTAAGCCGGTCATCCCTATCACGCCGTTCATGGGTGTTCTTATTTCGTGGCTCATTAGTGCTAAGAATTCACTTTTTGCCTTTACTGCATTTTCGGCTCTCTTAACGGCTTTATCCAGCTCGTCATTTTTCCTTAGCAGCACTTCTCTAAAAATATTCCTCCTTATAACCGCCCCGATGGTTGACGCCATAGTAATCAGTATAGATTCTTCATTATCGCTCCAGGCCCTATCGGTTTCCATTTCATCAAAGCCGATAAAGCCCCAATAAACATTGTCTATCATAATCGGAACGAGAATTATAGATTTGATATTTTTATCGATAAAGTTTTCCTGATACTCGGGTGAAAGCTCATTAATAATGAATTTAAGTGTTTTCCCCTGGGAAAAATTTTCATAAAAATTAAGCGATGCAAACCGTGAATAAGATATTTTTTGAAAATCCGGATTACGTATCTGGGCTTCCGTTCCTTCCGAAGCCCATTCGTAAACCAAACTAAAGTACATCTCATCCGTTTCCCTGTTTACCTGATGCTGAAAGATGTAAACCCTATCCACCTCAGCAGCCTCACCTAAAAGGCGCATTGCTACATTGAAACCTTCTTCTTCATTCTTACTTGATATCAGGGCTTTAGTTGCATCGGCTATACCCTGAAGCAAAGTATCTTTTTTTGTGATTAATTGTTCGTTCTCTTTTCTAAGAGTAATATCACGTACGATGCTTAATAAATATTTATTTTCATTTAAACTTTTTATGAATGAATTTGAGACTTCGAACTCCTTAACGGTGCCGTTCCATAAATGGATTGTAGTCTCATATTTTGTTTTAACCGTTTCGTTTTTAAAATTATCCAAATAACCACTTATAATTTGAGGTCCGTGTTCTTCATCATAAATAGCAGAGATTGGCTGTCCTTCTATTTCGAACCTCGATTTGCCGATCATTTTTGCATAAGCTTCGTTACACATAAAAACAATCCCGTTCTCATCGGTCAATCTCATTCCGTCGTAAGAATTTTCCCACACAATCCTGAAAGTATTTTCAGATGATTTAAGTTTTTTTTCGGCTATTAACCTTCTCGATATATCGCGAATTGTACCCTGCCCAACTCTTTCGCCGTAAACTTCAACTATCCTGCCTGTTACTTCGGTAGGTATCTGACGCCCGTTTTTATGAATTAAACTTGCATTGAAAACTATAACTTCTTTTTCTCTGAATAATCCGGTCATCTCTTTTAGAGAATCGGAAAGCTTTTCTGCAGGAACAAACTCCGAAAATGATTTGCCGATTATCTCATCCGGTTTATACCCGATTAACTCTTCACAGGATGGACTGATATATAAAATTTTTCCTGTTTTCGAAATTCTGATTATTACATCTAAAGAAGATTCGGTGAGTATTTTCAGATCTGTATTTTCGTAAGCTAATTTAAAGAAGGACTCGCTCAGCTTATTAAGCAGATTCTGGTATTTATCGCTAAGGATATTCTGAGCTACTAATTCATCGAGAAGTTCGCGTAGTTCCCGAACCTCATCAGGTTTAACAGTAAGTTTATTTACGTTTATAGAAGTATTCACAATTTAAGAACTAAGTTAAATATCAATTTTATTTTGCTATTGTTGCAATTTAATATTTTTATTTTAAAATAAATATCTATAACCCATTTATTTTTAAATAGTTAGCATAAAATTTTATTACATAAAAAGTATATAATCAAGTTTTATCGCATACAAAATTCTTGCTTACATTATGGCATTTGTCTAAGTTTGGACTACTTTTTAACTATTTCTAAAGGAAAAATATGAGCAGAACAATTGTTTCAATGCCGGGAGACGGGATAGGAAAGGTCGTATTACCGGAAGCAATTAGAGTTTTAAATGCCGCTGGTTTTAACGCTGAATATATTCATGCAGATATTGGCTGGGAATTTTGGTGTAATGAAGGAAATGCACTGCCGCAAAGAACGATAGATTTATTGGAAAAACATAAAACCGGGTTGTTCGGTGCTATTACAAGTAAACCTAAAGACGCTGCTGCAAAAGAACTTCATCCTTCGTTAAAGGATAAGGGTTTTGTTTACTTCTCTCCCATCGTAGGATTAAGACAACATTTTAACCTGGATATTTGTGTTCGTCCATGCCAATCTTTCAAAGGTAACCCGTTAAATTTTATTAGAAGAACAGCAAACGGTGATTTTGAAGAACCGTTGGTTAATGCAGTTATCTTCAGACAAAATACAGAAGGTTTATATGCGGGAGTCGAATGGACAAATCCGCCTAAACAGGTTAGGGATGCTTTTGAAACACATCCGAAGTTTAAAAAATTCACAAACGTACCGAATGATGAACTCGCTATTTCTACACGGATTGTTTCCCGCTCTGCCTGCAGAAGAATAATAAAAGCAGCATTTGAATATGCAAAGAAATTCGGTTATTCCAACGTTACTGTTTGTGAGAAGCCAAACGTACTCAGAGAAACTTCCGGCATGATGGTAAAAGAAGCGAGAGAGATAGCAAAAGATTTCCCCGATATTGATCTGTGGGAAACGAACATTGATGCGCAGATGATGTGGCTTACAAAAAATCCCGAATATTACGGAGTTCTTGTTTCCGAAAATATGTTCGGCGATATAGTTAGCGACGGATTTGCAGGACTGGTTGGGGGTTTGGGGTTTGCCTGCAGTGCAAATATTGGCGATGATGTTGCCGTATTCGAACCGACGCATGGTTCTGCGCCAAAGTACGCCAAGCTAAATCCTTCCATCGTTAATCCGGTTGCAATGATATTAAGCGCCTGCATGATGCTCGATTATTTGGGAGAGGAAGAAAAAGCAACAAGAATAAGAAAAGCAATTGCAAAAGTAATAGAAGAAGGAAATGTTAGAACTTATGATATGATGAAATTAAGAGGCAGTGCAGAAGCAATTAAGAAAGGCGCTGCTACAACTCAGGAAATGACTGACGTAATTATAGCGGGTTTATAAATTTTATAGTAACCCGGCAATTATTTACTGTGCATTTAATTTGTGGAGAAGTTACAATATAATTCCTATTTCGTTTTCGGATTTTTCCATGTTCTTCTCTCTTTTTACTTGTCCCGACTTTTGCGCTTGTGCGTCAACTTAATTGCCCCGACTTTTAAGTCGGGGAACTTGTAAACCCAAGTTAATTATGGCTTTAGCCACAACTCTTTATTCAGTTGTGGCTAAAGCCAATAGTCCGTTAGTTAATTTAATCCACGACCTTAAGGTCGTGGCAATTCAACAAAATTGCACTTTTTCTTAGTCATTTTTAGGAAATATTCCTTAAGTTGACGCCTATGCGACTTTTGCGGGAAGAGAGCTTAGAGTGAGTTCATTAAAAAATCGAAATCCGAAAACCAAATTACAAATAGATTGAATGCAATCTTTTTTATTGCCGGAGTTATAGTACAGATTTAAAAATATTTTAAGATTTAAAACTAAACAGTAGGAGAGAAAATGAACGGTATAGTTTTAATTTTAGTCGCCGGAATATTTTTCCTTGCTATGTATAAAGTTTACGGTTCTTTTATTGCAAAACGGCTTGGAATAAACGACAAGGAAGAAACACCATCGCATACAATGTACGACGGCGTAGATTACGTTCCTGCTAAAGCGCCGATACTACTTGGTCATCATTTCGCTTCAATTGCCGGTGTCGGACCAATTGTAGGACCTGTTATTGCTGCAGGATTCGGTTGGATGCCTGTTTTTGTCTGGGTTTTATTCGGTGCACCGTTTATCGGTGGAGTTCACGATTATACTACTATTATTGCTTCAATCAGGCATAAAGCAAAATCGATAGGACAAATAATCGAGGAATATATAGGAATAAGCGGGAAGAAAATATTTTTAATTTTTGCGTGGTCAACTTTGGTTTTGGTCGTAGCAGTTTTTTCAATAATTGTAGCCGACACCTTCGTTAGCATTCCGAGCGCCGGCACATCTTCAATTTTGTTCATTCTTTTAGCAATACTTTTCGGGTTAGCGATAAATAAATTAAAAACACCTTTGTGGCTCGCAACTATAATTGGTGTTACACTATTGTTCCTTTCTATATATGCCGGAATAATTTTTCCGTTAGCTCTAACTAAATCAGAATGGCTGGTAATATTATTCGTTTACGTTTTTATAGCTTCGGTAACCCCAGTCTGGATTTTATTACAACCGCGTGATTATTTGAATTCCTACTTTCTTTATGCTTTACTAATTGGAGGTATAATAGGTTTGTTTTTTATGGCTCCTACTTTACAATTGCCTGCATTTACTACTTTTAATTTGGATAAAATAGGTTTTCTTTTCCCTGCATTATTTGTAACCGTGGCTTGCGGTGCAGTTAGCGGGTTTCATTCGATTGTTGCAAGCGGAACAACATCAAAACAATTAAACAAGGAATCGGATGGAAAACTAATCGGCTACGGCGGAATGCTCATCGAAGGCATTCTTGCCATACTGGCGCTCACTGCCGTCAGCACTTTCACATCAAAAGAATTCTCCGACCTGCTAATTACAAAAGGTCCGGTTACCGCATTTTCAATGGGTGTTGCAAACTTTATCGAAAGTATCCCGTTACTCTCTGTTACCGCTCATACCGCAACCATATTTGTTGCGCTTGCCGTAGCTGCTTTTGCTCTCACTACTCTCGATACAACTACAAGATTAGGACGATATGTTTTCCAGGAATTTTTTGAAATGAGAGGTGAAACCGAACCTAATAAGATTGGAACAAACAGGTTTGTTGCAACCGCCGTTACCGTTGCCGCAGGTGTTGCTCTTACATTCAGCGGACAAACAATGTCAATCTGGCCTGTCTTTGGAAGTGCAAATCAATTGTTAGCCGGGCTTGCTTTATTAACAATAACGGTTTGGTTAGTAAAGCTTAAGAAAAGTTTTATCTTTACTTTAATTCCTATGTTGTTTATGTTTTCGTTTACTCTTACTGCTTTAATTATGTTATTTTATAATAACATTTTTGTGCATCAGCATTATGCACTCGCTATTCTTTCGGTGATACTATTTATACTTGCGGTTGTACTTGCAGTTAAATCGTATCCTATACTTGCAAACGCTGGGAAAGCAGATAATGTGACGGAAAAGTTAGTAACTCATTAATTTATTAAGGCAAACTGAATGAGAGAAAAAATAAAAAACATCTGGCCCGAAATAGATTGGATATCGAACCGGGATTTAAAAGAAAAGGTTCTCGATTGCTGGGTCTATGCGGTTGAAAATAGTGTGTTAAAACCTGAAGACCTTGAAGTAATTCCTTTTTCGCTGCTGATAAAAGATTGTAATGTTTCTTTTATAAATCATAAGAGAACTGTTGTTCAATTATCGGTTGATATTGCAAAAAGAATGGAGGCAAACTTTGGTGATGATATAAATATCGATATGGATATTCTCATTGCAGGTGCCGTGCTCATCGATGTAGGAAAGCTTTTGGAATATGATATGATCGACGGTAAATTAACCACAAGTAAAGCCGGTAAAATATTAAGGCATCCCTTCAGCGGTGTTGCTATTGCAGACAGATTCGATTTACTTCCCGAAGTTCAGCACATAATTGCGTATCATTCTAAAGAAGGCGACCTTGCAAAGCGAAGTGTGGAAGCAATAATTGTTCATCATGCAGATTTTGTTTCGTTTGAACCATTTAAGAGGTGAAACGTGAAATGTCAGACGTCAAATGTATTTCTAGATTTTTTTTGCGGTAATTAGTTCATTCTTAATTAACAAATCTATATTCAAAACACAAGGAGGTTGAGATGTTAACCCTTAATCATAAAAAACTTGACGTTTGGCAGATTGCTATGAAATTCGTTACAGCTATTTACAAGGTAACGAATAAGTTTACTAAAGAAGAATTATATGGATTAACAAATCAAATTCGACGGGCAGCAGTATCTATTGCTTCTAATATTGCTGAAGGATCAGCAAGAAGCAGTTCTGCCGATAGAAAAAGATTCTATGAAATATCACGATCCTCATTAGTTGAAGTTGATACCCAGTTAGAAATCGCTCAGAATTTAAAGTATATAGCAAAGGATAGTATTAATGAATTGGAACCATATTTAGAAGAAATATTTGCAAAAATCTCTAATCTTATAAAAAGCATAAAATAAAATTACATTTGACATCTCACGTTTGACATTTGACAGGGAAATAAATGAATCAGACTCTCATCGAAAAAATCGCTCAAAAATATGCAGTCGGTTTAGT
The DNA here is from genome assembly GCA_002898075.1 of bacterium BMS3Abin03. GTDB lineage: Bacteria > Bacteroidota > Ignavibacteria > Ignavibacteriales > Ignavibacteriaceae > BMS3ABIN03. The sequence goes on along the minus strand of BDSV01000098.1, from coordinate 762 downwards.
ACCAAGCCAAATAGTTCATTCCGGTAACTATATAATGATTCAGCCGGCTTACGTTATGACACACGATAACACCGGTGCAGTAATTCCGAAGTTTAAATCTATCGGTGCGCAAAAGCTTGCAAATCCCCGCCAGGTCGTTCACACACTCGATCATAATGTGCAGGATAAAAGTGAAAAGAATTTGGAGAAGTACCGGAAGATCGAAGCGTTTTCGAAGGAGATGGGCGCAGATTTTTATCCTGCCGGTAGAGGTATCGGTCATCAGATAATGTGTGAAGAAGGTTATGCCTTTCCCGGAACAATGGTTGTAGCATCGGACAGCCACTCAAATATGTATGGAGGACTGGGTTGCCTTGGAACCCCGGTTGTACGAACAGATGCTGCAGCAATTTGGGCTACAGGAAAAACATGGTGGAAGGTCCCGCCAATCGCAAAAGTCGAATTCAGAGGTGCGTTGCAGAAAGGAGTAACCGGCAAAGATGTTATAATCGTATTGTGCGGATATTTTAACAATGATGAAGTGCTTAACCATGCAATAGAGTTTTTTGGTGAAGGCATTAAGCATCTTTCCATCGATGAACGATTAACAATTGCAAATATGACTACGGAATGGGGAGCACTAACAGGAGTATTTCCCGTTGACAAAATAACAATTCAATGGTTAAAAGAAAGAGCAGAATATATTGAGAAGAGAGGTCTTGAAGGAGTTCCCTCGGATACATACGGAAACGGGAAACATCCGAGATTGAATAAAGAGCGAAT